>CAZOPP010000073.1:0-1555 GCA_964581875.1 uncultured Candidatus Saccharibacteria bacterium | reverse complement strand
CCCACAGTTGAAATAATTCCGATATTTGAACTCGCCATAATACCCGAAAGCATTTGCGGCAAAGAAAGTATCGATAGGGCAAAGATAATCGGCATAACTCCCGCTTGGTTTATTTTAAGTGGAAGATATGAAGAAGATTGACCCAAAGCCCCGCCTCGAACTTGTCTTGCGTAAGTTATTGGAATCAATCTTTCAGCTTCAGTTACCAATACAACACCAGCAATAATCAAAACAATCGCAGCAAGCAACGCCAAATATGTTGGAATTTGTGCTTGTGTGAAAGTAAAGATTAGCTGATTTATTTGTCCAGGAATTGAAGCAACGATACCAGCAAAAATCAGAATTGAAACTCCATTTCCGATACCCTTTTCACTTATAAGTTCACCAAGCCAAACAAGGAACATTGATCCAGCTGTTACAACAATAAGTGCAACCGCTTTATCAAAAGAAGTCATTGCTTCTAAAATTCCTTGACTGTCTAGCAGTTTCAAAAGTGCAAAACCTTGAATTGCTGCAAGAGGAACTGTAAGTATTCTTGAATATTGAGAGAATTTTGTTCTTCCCGCTTCACCTTCATCGTGGTAAAGAGATTTCAATCGTGGCGACATCATTGTAAGAAGTTGCATCACAATAGAACCTGTAATATAGGGCCCAACTCCGAGCATTACAATCGAAAGCGCTGAAAGCCCTCCACCAGAAAAGATGTTTAGTATTCCCAAAAATTGGCTACCTTGTAGGAAACCTTGAAGTCTGAAAGTGTCGACTCCAGGTATTGGGATTGAAGAGAGAAGTCTAAAAATAACCAGAATAAACAATACGAATAAAATTCTTTTTCTTATAGATCTATCTTTTAGTGCTATTTTTATTTTTCTCCAAAAGCTCATAATATTTTTTATTTAGATTTGATAGTACCTCCGGCTTTAGTGATTTTGTCTTGTGCAGACTGTGAAGCGAAGCATCCTACAACTTTTAATTTCTTAGAAATTTCTCCTGTTGCAAGAATTTTAACTTCTGGGTTCTTCCCTTTTACCAAAGAAATCACACCTTTTCTAACCAAATTTTTTGGCGAAACAGTTTCTCCGTTTTCAAAACTTGTATCAAGAGTAAGAAGACTTACTGAAACAGGTTTTACTACAGAACTGTTAAATGTTTTTCCTCTGTTTTTTCCGTGACCTCGAAGTTTCGGGAACTTCTTAATAATATCACGCATTTGCGGTCTCATACCATGTGAACCGTGTTGACCTTGTCCTTTGTGACCTCGGCCTGAAGTTTTTCCTCTTTTGCCACCTCGGCCAACATCTTTTTTCTTCGGATTTTTTGTTTTTCTTGTAAGATTATTTAGTTGCATAGTAGTGTGATTATTTACGTGCTTTTAGTTTACCAAAAGCCTTAATAGCAGCTCTAGCATTGTTTAACTGATTCTTACTTCTTGAAAGAATTTTTCCTGATACGTTTTTCATACCAGCAAGATTCAAGATATCTCGAACAGCTCCTCCGGCCACAAGACCTTTTCCTTTGTTTGGCATTAGAAAGATCTCAGAAGCTTTGTATTTTG
>CAZOPP010000072.1:0-1589 GCA_964581875.1 uncultured Candidatus Saccharibacteria bacterium | reverse complement strand
GATTCTGAATAAAAAAACTGAAAACTTTCTTCACAAAGTCTAATATTTTTCTTTAAATTTAATATTGCTTCTGAAAGCTCTTTTCCATAAACAGAATTTTTTCGCAAAAGAAAATAAACAAAACGTTTTGCTTGCCGTTTTCCAACACCCGGGAATTTTTCAAAAAGTTCTGCTAATTTTTCAATAGAATTTGTCATTTTAAAAATCGTTAAACGCGCTTTCGGCACCAGAATCTGTCACCGCGCTATATCCTTCCATATGTTTTTCTATAGAAAGGAAAGTTGAGTTCTTTTCGTCGAAATACAAATCAGCTTTTCCAAGCGGACCATTTCTGTGCTTTTCGATAAGAACCTCTGTCATTCCGTTACTTTCTGTGTCTGATCTGGTGTTTCCAGCTCGGTCTTCTCGGTGAATAAACATAACAACATCGGCGTCTTGCTCGATCGAACCAGAGTCTCGAAGGTCAGAAAGACGAGGTTTTCCACCACGAGATTCAACGGCACGAGAAAGCTGTGAAAGTGCCAAAACAGGAACATCGAGTTCACGAGCCAAACCTTTTAGCGATCGTGAAATTTCAGTAACTTGGTTTACCATCGAGTCGTAGTTTTTACTTGTCATCATAAGTTGAAGGTAGTCGACAACAATCAAATCAAGTCCGTGTTCGCTTTTCATTTTTCTTGCAACTGATTTCATTTTCATTATTGAGTTTCCAGCTTGATCATCGATAAATATTTTTGCTTTTGAAAGTTCGCTCAAAGCTTCTTGAAGTGCTCCAAAGTCTTGTTCGGCAGAAAGTTTTCCTGTTCGAAGTTTCCAAGCGTTCACTTTTGATTGTGCAGCGAGCATTCTTTGAGTTAGCTGGTTCGCACTCATTTCCAGTGAGAATATTGCCACAGAAGATCCGTGTTTTGTTGCAGAGTTTCGAGCAATATCAAGAGCCAAAGTTGTCTTACCGACAGATGGTCTGGCCGCAAGAATAATCAAGTCAGATTTTTGAAGTCCAGCCAAAATATTGTCTATTGAAGGGTATCCGGTCGGCACACCCCTCATTCCACCTTTGTTTTCTTGTAACTTTTCAAGTTCTTCCCAAGTTTCGTGAAGAGATTGTTTAATACTTACAAATTTTTTATCTCCACCGCCAGCATTTGTCACAGCAAAAACTTTCTTCTCGACAGTGTCCAAAATATCTTCTACTTCATCGGCGTTTTCTGCAAAAGCTGTCTCTGCCATAAATTCTCCAGCTTCGATTAATTTTCGAAGTACGTGTTTTTTGTGAACTATTCCCGCGTAGTGTTTTATGTTTGTCGACGCCGGAACAGAATTTGTGAGTTCAATAATATATGATCTTCCACCCACAGTTTCGAGCTGACTTTTTTCTTTTAGTTTTGTTGTAACAGAAAGCAGATCTATCGGCTCATTTTTGTTAAAGAGGTCGAGCATTGCTTTGTAGATTATTCGATGCTTTTCAGCATAAAAAGAATCAGCGAAAATTGTGTCGATTATCTCGTTTAGCGCATCAGGACGAAGCATTATAGAGCCCAAAACAGCTTTTTCTGAATCGAGACTATTTGGAGGTATTCTCATGTTTG
>CAZOPP010000071.1:0-1613 GCA_964581875.1 uncultured Candidatus Saccharibacteria bacterium | reverse complement strand
TTTCTGGTTTTGAAGAGTCTGGCGGTGAGACCGTTGAAAAGGATGGAAAAAAATTTAAAGAATATTTTGGTTCATCTTCAAACAGGGCGATGATTGAATTTTACGGGAAAAAAGATTCTCACAGGGCGAGCGAAGGTCGCCACACTTTGGTGCCATTTAAAGGAAGCGTGAATGATTTTATACAAGACTTGCTTGGCTCGCTTCGAAGTGCTGGAACATATATTGGCGCACGAACATTAAAAGAATTTTCAAAACGCGCAACCTTCGTAAAAGTAAACCGCCAGCTCACGACGTATCTTGAAGGGTATGACACGGGGAAGTAATAAATGATTGAACTTTAACCTGTAGTGGAGATGTGAATTAACATAATCATCAATCATAAAAAGATTTTATTGTTATAATACTTCTATATGAAAAATAGTGTATTATTTTTGATTTTAATTATAGGGCTTGTTGGACTTGGTTATGTCGTGGAAACAAAGTTTGGAACAATCACTACATTTTTAAGCGACCACGGTATTTTAGAGTCTTATGTTCAACAAAAAGATCTAACAGAAGAAAATAATACTAAACAATCTCAAGTTTTATCTCCTTCAAAAATAAGCATAAAACTACCTGAATATTTTGAAATGCAATCACAAAGAGTTATGGCAACTTCTTTAGTTCCTTTTGAGAAAGAAATTAATACTGTATGGAAAAAACAAGATGGTGTGTCAGAATTAGCCTTAACTGTATCGCAATACTTCTCTAAAGATGGTTTTGAAAAATCACTATCAGAATTACTTAATCCAAATGTTTATGGAGGTCCTGGGGTTGTATCCTCTCCTGAAGTGGTTTATAAGATTGGGGGTGAGGACGCAGTTGAATATGCATTTTCTCTTTACAATGAGAGTTCGTATTCCGATAAAGAAGTCTTAGCTGTTTACCGTGTGATATCAATACCTTCACAATTCAGTATTATAACTTTTGAGGATCCGGTACAATATGACAACGCCAATTTAAATGGCTCACTTAATCCACTAAGATTTGAACTATCTCTTTCTGAGATAAGAAATATAATTTCCCTTATTAGATTTGAAAATGGTGTTGAAAACATATTAGTTTCTGAAAAGAAAACTCCAGAAGAAGCGGCCATGGAAAGAAAGTTTACACACACAGAAGAGGCGTTGGGGTTAATATTTAACTTACCAGAGAGTGGAAAAGTTATGTCTGAGCCATCTTCTAATTCAGGTAGTGATTCTGAAGCAGATCAAATATTTGTTTTATTAAACGATAGCGGCACTATTCTTATAAGTAAATATAAAACAAAAGAAGTGTTCGAAAAATTTTTGTCTGAGGTTTTAGAGATGGAAAACAAAAATCCCAAAGAGGAAGGCGTGGTTTACTACCCAATAGAAAGATATCAATTTGGCGGTCAAGATTTTGTTCAATTTTATTACTCTATTAATAATGTTTATACATATCAAGTATTTAATAAATCAAAGTTAGTTAGTTTTAGTTTTGTTCCGCAGGTTTTTGAACCCCTGTACTCTGTTGATGACATAAAAGATATTATTCACTCAGTAAAATTTAATTACTAAAACAAAAAATCCCGTAAGGGATTTTTTGTTTTT
>CAZOPP010000070.1:0-1727 GCA_964581875.1 uncultured Candidatus Saccharibacteria bacterium | reverse complement strand
ATAAACAAATGCTCAAGCGGATACGGTGAAAACCAAACAGAATTTTTCAAACATACAAACCCAGCTTTTTTCAAAATATATCGAAGTGAATTTCTTTCACTTTTTCGTTCTTCAGGAAGATCCAAAATCACTATTCGCCAAAATCCATCCCAATTTGTCGAGACAAGACTTGTCGGGGAAGAGAGTTTTATATTTCGAAGCTTGTTTCGTCCTTCGGGAGTTATCTTGTAAAAAGACGATCTTTCTGTCTCTATTTCCTCCACCAAACCACCCTCTGTGAGGCCTTTTAACGTTCTAGAAACGGCGTATTTTCCATTTTCGATACTTTCCACACCCTCAAAAAGAGCACCTTTTTCAGAGGCTTTTTTGCCGTTTAAAAATTGGAGGATTTTTTCTTGGATTTTGTTTACTTTTGCCATTGACAATATTTTATCAGGACTTATAATATTTTACAAGTATTTTGCGAGCGTAAAAAACTTGTCAAAAATACATTAAGTTTATATAATGTAATTATAAATTTAATAATCTTTAAAAAATATGAAAAAAGGTCAAAATAACAATCAAGACGAAGAGATTTTCTTCGAACCAGACGCTGATTCTGAAGATGTCGAATTTGAACAAGCGGAAGAAATGAGTAAAGACAAAATCAAAAAGCTTCGGGAAGACTTGAAAGAATCTCAGAAAAAGGCGACAGAAAATATGGATGGTTGGCAGAGAGCTTTGGCTGACTATGCAAACCTTCAAAAGACTTCGGCAGAACAAGTGAAAGATTTGAAAGGATATATTTTGGAAGGTTTCGTGGAAGAACTTTTGCCGACACTCGATGCATTTGAGATGGCGATGAAGAACAAAGACACGTGGGAGAGTGTAAATGAAAATTGGCGGAAAGGGATGGAATATATTTTCGAACAGCTAAAAGGAGTTTTGAGAAATAACGGAGTGGAAGATGTGGGCATGGTGGGAGAAAAGTTTAATCCAGACACGCATCACGCGATAGAAGAAATAGAAACAGATGACGAAAGTAAAGACGGAACTGTTTCGGATGTAGTACAAAAAGGATACAAAGGAGCGAAAGGTGTGATCCGCCCAGCGAAGGTTAAAATTTATAAACATAAAGCGTAGAACATAAATCGTAAAACTTAATTTATAAGCTAATCTAAAAATAATATGTCAAAAATAATTGGAATCGATTTAGGAACAACAAATAGTGCTGTTGCCATCATCGAAGGTGGTCAGCCAAAAATTATTGAAAACGCAGAGGGTATGCGAACCACTCCGTCTATTGTCGCGCTTGCGAAAAACGGAGACACGATGGTTGGTGTGACAGCAAAGCGTCAATCAATCACAAACCCGAAAAACACAATTTATCAAATCAAAAGATTTATTGGTCACAACTTCGACGAACCAGAAGTACAAAAAGATATTGCTGCTGTCCCTTTTGAAACTCGAAAAGCGGCGAACGGCGGTATTGAAGTAAAGTTCGGTGAAGAATGGAAACGACCAGAAGAAATCTCTGCGATGATTTTGCAAAAGATCAAAGCAGATGTCGAAGCGAAAATAGGTGCGAAGGTTACCGAAGCGGTCATCACAGTGCCGGCATATTTCAACGACGCACAAAGACAAGCGACAAAAGACGCGGGTAAAATTGCAGGTCTTGAGGTAAAAAGAATAATCAACGAACCGACAGCGGCAGCTCTTGCTTACGGATTTAATAAAAAGAAAGATGA
>CAZOPP010000069.1:0-1772 GCA_964581875.1 uncultured Candidatus Saccharibacteria bacterium | reverse complement strand
ACAATGCTTTGGGAAAAGAAAACAAACTTCTTTGGCATTTGCCGAAGGATTTTAAGTTTTTTAAAGATACAACTTTTGGACATCCAATAATTATGGGGCGAAAAACTTTTGAATCCCTTCCAAAAGCTCTTCCAGGAAGGACAAATATTGTCGTCACTGGAGATAGAAATTATGCAAAAGAAGGCGCTGTTATCGTGCATTCTATAGAAGACGCGATTAAAATAGGACGTTCTGAAGACAAAGATATTTTTATCTGTGGTGGCGGACAAATCTACAAAGAATCTTTGGAGAAGAATTTGGTAGATAAAATGTATATAACAGAAGTTGATACTGAAATCGACGGCGATACTTTCTTCCCTACTTTTGATAAGGACGCTTGGGAAATCTCAAAAAAAGAATGTCATCCGAAAGACGAACGACATTCTTTTGATTTTTGCTTTGTAGAGTATTTAAGAAAATAATTCTGAATGTGAGCCTATATTAATAAGCAATAAAATCAACTTATCTTCTTGCTTTTAATATATCAATAAGACGTCTGGTCTTATATGACACTCCCTGTAGCCTTTCCATTCACCTTTTAAACTATGATCCTTATGTTTTTCTGGAAGTTTTTTTTCCCAAAGAAATATACTCTACAACCTTATCAACCTCTTCTATTTGAATCTTACCTGAGCGTATTATTTTGTTTAAAGATTTTTTATAATTTTTTAAAGGATAAACAAAATACATAGTTTTATTTTACTTTTAAAATATCTCTATGCATTTTCTTAATATCGGTATATCCTTTACCAGACTTTAAAGTTTGGACAATCTCTCTATCCCATTCTGCACGAATATCTTTTGGGTTTCTTGTTGGACGAAAAGGTAAACCTTTCTGTGCAACAACCTGAGTTAAAAACATTTTTATAGCTGAAGAAGTGTCCATACCCAAAGACGCAAGTGTTTTACTGGCTTCTTTTTTTAACCTTTCTTCAATTCTTATATTTATTGTAGTCATATTTTAAGTATATACATTGTACGCACAATGTCAACACCATATTAAAAAACAGTATGCTATAATATAGTAGTTCCCTTTAAGGAACAATTATTAACTATTAATTCATGCTATATGATATTAATCGAAAAATTAATTGTTCCTGGTGCACAACTGAAATAAACTATTCCGTGTGGTTGCCACGGGTAAAAACAACCTAAAGGTAGTTTATTTTAGTCTATTAACAACAGGGACTGAAAGACCTTACTAATACTAAGGTAAGTAATAGATGTAATGAAAAAGTGAATGCAAAAAACACCTAGCTAGTAATTCGTGGAGCACAACCACGGTAACAAGTGATTACGGCTTGTAGTTATATTGTGTAATGAGTATTAGAAAAAATACAGAATCTTTGCATGATTCTGTATTTTTTATATTTACTTATCCTCCTCTGTTTTTACTCTTATAAAAATATCTTTTCCGTCAGGAGATTTTGATTTTATGTATTTTCTATTTTTGTTTATCTCTATTTTTCTAACAATTTCTTTTTCAAGATCATAACCTAGAATTTCAGACATTCCCAGAAGAAAGATTGCCACATCGGCAAATTCTTCAGCAACTCCATCTTCGTTTTTATGAAATTTAGAAAAAGCCTCTGAAAGCTCTTCATGTGCGCGACAAAACTCCAAAGCCACGTCTGTCGTATTAAAACCCTTCTCTATCTTATTTCTCATCACTTCTTCTTGAAGCTTTTTTAAATCTACTGACATATTACTGATTTTCGTACTTTTGCATTTCG
>CAZOPP010000068.1:0-1783 GCA_964581875.1 uncultured Candidatus Saccharibacteria bacterium | reverse complement strand
GAAAGACCGATAAGCTCGAGTTGCTTTTTGTAAGTTTCGATTGCTTTTTCTGTGATGACGGATGGATGTTCGCCCGTCTGAATAGCGTATTGTTCCGCCGGAAGACCGAAAGCGTCGAAGCCCATCGGGTGAAGAACGTTGAAGCCTTGCATGCGTCGCATACGAGAAAGCACATCAGAGCCGATATAGCCCCGAGGATGGCCCACATGAAGCCCAGCCCCAGAAGGATACGGAAACATGTCCAAGATATATTGTTTTGGTTTTTTAGAAGATTCTTCGGTTTTGTAAACACCGTCTTTTTCCCAGATTTCCTGCCATTTTTTCTCTATATTTTGAGGATTATAATTATCTGCCATGATTACTATAATACCTGAAAATAAGTCTTTTTCAAATGAAAAACTTCGCCCAAGGGCGAAGTTTTTCATTTGATTAGTTTTGTTTTGCTTCAGGAGTCCATTGTACTTTGTACATAATTTTTGGATCCTCTAGGTAAACTTCTGATTCTGGACAATCTATTATTTCGTTGGCCATCATCTTTGTTGTTTTATACCATCTATCTGTTGGTTTTTTCTTAAAGAATGGGAACCAAGGATTTAGAATTTGTTCAGAGTATTTTTCTTGGAAGGCTCCAACAGCTTTTGCTGTAGCTTCGTCGTATACTCCGTTTACTGTTAATCCTGCATTCACTTCTTCATTTAGAAATTCTTGAATTCTTGCAATTTCACCACCAACATCACCCTTTTTGTGATATTCAGTAAATGGAACGCAAGCTCCCAAAACGTCACCTTCTGTTGAAGCTCCTAGAACTGAGCCACCAGAGCGTGATCCAGATGAACTGCTTGAGCCACCTGAAGTTTGTTGTGGAGTTTCATCTTCCACACATGGACCAGGGTAGTCTTCTTCATCAGTTTTAAAGTGTGCATTTGCTGCAGATTCTGGAAGTGTTAGAGTTTGCGGGTTTTGTCCGTTACCGTTTGGAACGTGACAAAAAGTAATTCTATCTTCTTCCTCTACTGGTGGTTCTTCATCAATAGGTTCGTCAGCACATACAACTCTTACATCATCTAGGAAAGTTCCATATGTGTTTGCAAGACCAGCATCCTCAAATGCAATTGTTGTAACTGAAGATGTTGCAATGAATCCCTTAGTGTAAGTTTGCCAGTTAATTCCACCAATTCCTGAGTATGGTCCGAAAGAACTTATCACACCATCGATTGAAATTCTTAGAACGTTATCATCTTCATATGTTCCTGGTCGTGGAGAAAATGCAAAACTAAGTTCGTAGTATTGCCCTGGAATTGTAGGAATATCTTGAGAAATTGTAACTGAAGCTTGTTCGTTATCGAATCCACCCCAATCAGTATCAAGTTCTGCGTGTTGATTCCCTTCATAACTTGTCCATCCATTTACACCATTATGCAGTTCAAGCTTTGCAACTTCTGGCGCGCCAACAAAAGCATCTCGCCATTCAACATTCCATCCAAGCCCTGGTGTTCCATTGTCATAAATATCCCAAGAATTTTCTGGGGCAATAGGATATTCAAATCCTCCGTTCACAACAAGATTTTCTTGTATATCACAATATCTTGGATTTTCTTCAAAGATATTTAGAACGATAATTGTTCTGTTTCTTCCTGCGTTACTTTGATTTAGCACAATGTGTCCGTCTGCGTTTGTGTTGAATGTATATCCATCTGCGTCAATACTTCCCTTTGGATCAAGGTTTAAATCAAGACCAGAAGTGAAAAGGTTGTCGTTGTATTCGTCAACATCTTCAAAAGCA
>CAZOPP010000067.1:0-1814 GCA_964581875.1 uncultured Candidatus Saccharibacteria bacterium | reverse complement strand
ACATAATAACATACATAAATCCCTCCCATTTATGAATACTATTAGACAGACAAGAGATTATGAAGACGATAGTTACAAGAAGTAGTGCTGGGAGAGCCAGAGTCAGAGTAACAACATCGAAAGAAAGAGTGCTGAAAAGTCCAGGAATACCCACAACCATCAAAAGATTAAATATATTTGAACCAAAAACATTTCCAAGTGCAACCTCAGGACTTCCCTTTCTTGCAGCTTTTATAGAAACCAAAAGCTCAGGAAGTGAAGTTCCAAAAGCCACAGCTATAACAGAAACAACGCCCGGTGCGATATTTAAAACTTCTGAAATGTTTATAACAGAATCAATTAAATATTTTGATCCAAGAACAAGTCCTGCCAAACCAGCAAACAAAAGAACAATATCTTTTGTTACTATTTTTGGTCTTACAACCTTTTTTTCTTCTTTTTCTGGTTTGTTAAAAATTGAATACAAAAGATAAATACCGAAAGAAATAACTAGGATTATTGAGTCTATCAAACTTATTTGTCCATCGTATGAAAGTGCAAAGAAAAGAAGTGTGACCGCGATAAGCATTGGAAGCTCTATATCTGTCAGGTTTGTTTTTGATTTTATTTTTTTAGAAACAATAGCTGAAATACCGATTATAAGTAGTATATTTGCGATATTTGAACCTATCGCGTTTGCTGGAACGATTTCTGTAACACCTTTTATAACAGCAACAAAAGAAGAGATGAGCTCTGGAAAAGAAGTTCCCACACCTACAATCACAACGCCGACAACAAAAGGAGAAAGTCCGGCAGAAAGTCCAATTTTTTCTGCACTATTTAAAAAAACATCTGCGCCTTTTACAAGAACAAAAAGACTGACTATAAAAACGATTATATAAACTATTGCCATAAATTGATTATATCAGGCAAAGAGTTGTTGTCTTGGGGATTTCAGAAATTACGCAAAGGTAAAGCCAGACAAAGTCTGGCTGTACTGTGCCCAGGAGAGGACTCGGTCACAAGTTTCTAATTCACTACGCTCATAAGAACTTTCGACCCCGCCTCGTCTATTTCGCTTCGCTCAATATGACTCCGGCTTTCTCGTCCTCACGCAAGCAAAGCAGTTTACTTGCTTCCTGGACACGTCAAAAGCCAGACAAAGTCTGGCTGTACTGTGCCCAGGAGAGGACTCGAACCTCCACGCCTCTCAGCACATCCACCTCAAGGATGCTTGTCTACCAGTTTCAACACCTGGGCATAGAGAAGATATTACAGAAAGTTTTTTAAAAATCAAAGAGCGGTGCCGAAGGCGCCGCTCTTTGATTTTTATTTTGCTTCTTCAGTGTTTTCTTCTTTTGGAGTTTCAGCAGATTCTGGAGCTTTTTCTTCTTCCATATCTTCTGCTTTAATATCGATTTCTTCTGTTTTTGCAATAAATCCAAAAGCTTTTAGTTTTCTTCTGATTTCCTTAGCAGTCTTTTCTCGTAGGAAATATAGCTTTGATCTTCTAACTTTTGCTCTTTTTACAACTTCAATTCTTTCAATATTTGGAGAGTATAGAGGGAAAATTCTTTCCACGCCAACACCTTCTGAAATCTTTCTAACTGTTATTGTTGCACCAAGTTCTGTTCCGTGCTTTCTAGCCAAAACAAGACCTTCAAAAGCTTGAAGACGAGTCTTTCCTTTTTCTTGAATTCTTGAATATACACGAATAGTGTCACCCGCTTTTACGTCGAGATTTTTTCGTGATTCCATATCAACTGGTGATAATTTTATTGCTGTAGTCATGTTTTTTATTTAAAACCGCCCCAAAACAGGCGATTAGTTAACAA
>CAZOPP010000066.1:0-1901 GCA_964581875.1 uncultured Candidatus Saccharibacteria bacterium | reverse complement strand
TCCTAAAAATCCCCACAAGGGATTTTTGGTTTTTAAGTTATACTTAGATTATGAATCGCAAGGCGAAAATTATTATCGGAATACTACTGTTTCTTTTGGTGGGTGTGACGGCCTACTATATGTTTGTTTTGCGATGGGAGAGAATAGAAGTTACTTATTTTGAAGGAAACAATGAAGAATGGGAGGCAGAAGAATATCAGTTGTCTTGTAATGTTTTGGGTATAAATATTCACGGAGATATTTATACATATATTCCTTTTGGGGCAGAAGATGGCCTCGATGCAGTTTCGGGAGAGGATATTTACTACTATTTAGATATAGCTGAAGACCCTTCACAGTATCCAAACGTTAAAGCTGTTGTTCTTGATATCGATTCTTATGGAGGGTTGCCTGTTGCCGGGGAAGAGATCGCAAACAAAATAAAAGAAATGAATTTGCCTGTTATCTCTGCTATTCGTGGCGGGGGAACTTCGGCTGCTTATTGGATAGCGAGTGCTTCAGATAGAATATTTGTGTCTCGGTTATCAGATGTTGGAGGTATCGGTGTGACAATGTCTTATCTAGACGAATCAGACTTGAATCAAAAAGAAGGATTTACCTGGAATTCTATTTCTTCGGGTAAATTTAAAGATGCGGGTAATCCAGAAAAGCCTCTAACTGAAGAAGAGAAGAAGCTTTTGCAAAGAGACGTTGATATTATTCATGAAGAATTTATTAAAGAGGTGGCGAAAAACAGAGGGCTTTCGGTGGAAAAAGTTCGAGAGCTTGCCGATGGTTCTACAATGCTTGGAATAAATGCTTTGAGTGCTGGACTTGTGGATGAGATAGGATATATATCTAAAATTGAAGAATATTTGAAGAAGACTTACAATATCGAACCAGAGTTTTGTTGGGAGATTTAATCTAAAACTTCTGCAATTTTTTCAAAAATAAAATGGACATCTTAGCACATACATTATGGACAAATGCGGGGGCGCGGGGAGTTAATAAACTTCGGGCCAAAAAAGGAAAGCCAAAACTCATGCATGTGGGCTGGGCGGCTTTTTGGGGTGTGTTTCCAGATTTCTTTGCGTTCACAATTCCTTTCATTCTCGTAATTTTCAAAATAATTACAGGGCAAATTTCTTCTTTATCTTTTGGCCAGCATCACATGACTGTTTCTGGATTTGATTTGGCGGCGTATTTGTATCAATACAGTCATTCGCTTGTGGTGTGGGCGACGGTTTTTCTCGTCGTTTGGATTATTTCACGAAGACCACGATGGGAACTTTTGGGTTGGGCGCTTCATATTCTTATCGATATTCCTTCGCACGATATTGAATTTTATGCGACGCCTTTTTTGTTTCCTGTTTCGGCGTATCGATTTCCTTACGGAGTTGCTTGGTCAAACAAATGGTATATGATTATAAATTATTCTGCTTTGGTGTCTGTGTGGGGAACAATACTTTTTAAAAAATTTAGAAATAAAAGAAAGAATAAAATATGATTTTTGGGATTTTAAAAACTTATAAGGATGTGAAAAGTGGTGTCCAAAACCCGGCGGGTTTTGGACAAGATATTTTGCTTGGAGTTTTGAAAGCACCGATCATTATTTTTACTGTTTCGGGGATTGTGGGATTGGCGGTGTTTTTTGTTTTGGGTTGGACTGATTTTCTGAGCGGACCTTTTGGGTTTTTTAGAGTTGTTTTTTGGATTTTGTTTATACCTTTCTTTTTCTTGGAAATACTTTTTTGGAAACTTTATTCAAAAGCAAAATCTTTAATCAAAAAAGCCAAAAACAGGGTAGACGAAGAAGTTAATGCTATAAAAGTCGAACCGAAGTAGGGTTTGGGCACCAGGCGCCAGGAATTAGGTTTTAGTAAAGACACTTAAAATATATAAACAATAATTCTTTCGATATA
>CAZOPP010000065.1:0-2001 GCA_964581875.1 uncultured Candidatus Saccharibacteria bacterium | reverse complement strand
CAATTTTGGCCGGATTAATGTGTGGGGTAATACCTTTCTTCCTATGGAACCCCGTCGCGCAGGCGTCGGGGTTCTTTCGTTTTTATATAGGTATCTGATAAAATATTAAGTATGAATAAAAAAATTTTAGTTTCTGGGGCTCAGCCAACAGGTGAACTTCATATAGGTAATTATTTTGGCGCTTTAAAACAATTTGTAGATCTTAGTAATTTTGGAGAATATGATGTAAGAATTTTTCTTGCTGATTATCACGCCTTAACAACTGTTCAAGATGCAAGTCTTATGCGAAAGTTATCGTTTGATTTAATTTGTACTTATCTTGCAATAGGACTTAATCCTCAGAATATAACTTTATACAGACAATCAACTCTTCCAGAACACACTGAGCTTACTTGGATTTTTAATACTTTAGTTACGATGCCGTGGCTTTCTCGGGCTCATGCTTTTAAGGATAAGGAAGCAAAGGGGATTGAGGTAAATATGGGACTGTTTGATTATCCAGTCTTGATGGCAGCAGATATTTTGATGTATGACGCAGATATCGTGCCTGTAGGACAGGATCAAAAGCAACACGTAGAAATGGCTCGTGAGATTGCTAGAAAATTCAACCAAACTTTTGGAGAAACTTTTAAAGAACCAAAAGAAATGATTAAAGAAGAAGTGGCCGTTGTTCCAGGAACAGATGGACAGAAAATGAGTAAGAGTTATAAAAATGTAATTCCGCTTTTTGGTTCAGAAGAAGAAATTAAAAAAGCTGTTATGGGTATTGTGACTGACTCAAAAAATCCAGAAGACAAGAAAAATCCAGACGAAGTTGTGATATATCAGATCTATAAACTTATGGCGACAGAAGACGAAAGATTTGCGATGGAAAAAGGATTGAAAGAAGGTGGAATGGGATATGGCGATGCAAAAAAAGAGCTTCTACGAAAAGTTTTGGAATATTTTGGTCCAATGAAGCAAAAGTATGACGAGTTCCAGAAAAATCCTGAAAAAGTTTATTCTATTTTAGAAGAAGGGGAGAAGAAGGTAAGAAAATTGGCAGAAGAAAAAATGAAGAAAGTTAAAGAGGCTGTGGGATTGATGTAAAATAAAAGAGCGGCGCCTTCGGCGCCGCTCTTTTATTTATTAAAACCAACTAAGGTCTTGCGATAACGTTAAAATCTAGTGTGAAAATGTCATTTATGATTGCATCTCCCAAGTCACTGAAAAATGTTTCAGAACCATATTTAACATCCCAATTTGCTCGGTTTACTTCTGCTGTTCCAGCCATTGCGATATTTCCATTTTCTGTAATAACTTTTACTGGAATCATTAGAGGAGCTGTTTTTCCTTTAAGAGTTAGATTTCCGTTTAGAGTGTATCCAGAATCTGTTTTCTTTGAATCTGTAACTTCGTATTTTGCTTCTGGATATGTTTCTACTTCAAAAAAGTCTTCTGACTTCAAGTGTTCACTAAGTTTATCTACTGTAACTTTAGTGTTTGAAGTTTCTTCACCTGTTATTGAAGTCATATCAAAAACAACTTCACCTCCTGTTATCATTCCTTTATCAAAAACAACTGTTCCTGATTTAATCTTGATACTTCCAGAGTCTTCGTAGTTTTTAATAATTTTTTTACCTCCTGTCCATTTTGCAGAACTTGCCTCTGTATCAAAAACGTATGTTCCTGACATATCTTCTTCTGGCATTTGTCCAGCTAAAGCTTCTTCGTTTGTCATATTTTGATCAGCAGTTTTTTTGTTTTTTAGAAAACTCATTATTCCAAAAACCACAAGAGCTAATATGATTATTGTTAGTACAAATTTCATAATTTACTATTTATTAAACTATTAAAAATAATACGCGGAGCGTAGTCAGATTCTACCATAAATTTTTTAGTGCTATAATTTATGTTATGAAAACAGTCAATTTTTCAGCAAAAGTTGTTATTTGGACAGGCGATTTGGGCTGGCATTTTGTGTATTTACCAAAAGATTTTTATAAAAAGATTAGAGAAAGC
>CAZOPP010000064.1:0-2039 GCA_964581875.1 uncultured Candidatus Saccharibacteria bacterium | reverse complement strand
CAAACGGTGAATCAAATATAAATGTCGATTTTGATGAAGTCACCCTGACAAGAGAAGTTTTTGCCGATGGAAACAATGTTTACAAAATCAACAACTCAGAAGTTAGATTAAAAGACATTATCGAACTTTTATCTTCGGTCAATATCGGATCTTCTGGACACCATATTATCTCTCAAGGTCACGCAGACAGAGTTTTGACAGCCAGCACAAAAGAAAGACGTGCGATGATCGAAGACGCTCTCGGGCTTAAAATCTATCAATTTCGTCTAAAAGAAAGTGAGAAAAAGCTTTCAAAAACTCGTGAGAATATTTTACAAACAGAAAGTATCAGGCGTGAACTTGCTCCACATATAAAATATTTGAAAAAACAAGTTGAGAAAATCCAAAAAGGTGAAGAACTGCGCGGAGAACTGACGAGTCTATATTTGCTTTATTTTGAAAGAGAAACTTCTTATCTAAATCACGAAGATATTTTTTTGAAGAATGAAAAATCACGATTGTCAGAATCTTTAAAAGATATTGAAAAAAGACTTTCTGGGATTTCTATTGAAAACGACAACTCTTTTGAAATTTCTAAAAATCAAGAGATAGAAAATATTCAAAAAGAAATTTTGAGTGCTCGGGAAGCAAAAGAAAATCTTTCAAGAACTTTGGGAAAAATGGATGGACTTGTTGAGATTGAAGAATCAAAGCTTTCAAAGGGCGAAGCTTCTATTTCTATAAAAAACAGTGAATTCAACTCTTTTATCGATTCTATTCATGATGGAATAGACAAAGCTCTGACCTTTTCTGGGATTTTTGAGATAACAAATTCTCTGAAAGAAATCAAAGATGGACTGAGCGCTTTTAGACAAAAGTATAAACTAACAGGCGAAGTTTCTCGTGATGAACTCGACCTTCTTTTAAAAAATCGAGCCGAAGTTCTAAATCAAATTGAAGAATTGAATAAAAAAGTTCAAGACTTTCAATCAAAGATCGATGATATTCGAAAAGAAATCTCTTTGCATAAAGAAGCAAAATACAAGGAGCAAGAAGAAAAATTCACTCTTCAAAATGAAAAAAACAGACTGACAAATTCTTTGGAAATAATAGAAAGTAAAAATTCACAATATTTGCGAAGAAAAACTTTGTTTGAGGAGAATATGAAAGAAGCTGTTGTTTTGGTTGGTCACTCGATCTTGAGTTTTGATAAAACAAAAGAAGATTTGTCTTTTAGAGATGAAGAGCAAGAAGATTTGCGAAGACAAATTGAAAGATTGAAAATTAAGTTAGAAGATGTGGGAACTGCCGGTGGTAGTGAAGTTCTCCGTGAATATGAAGACGTGAAGCAAAGAGATGAATTTTTGATTAAAGAACTTGTTGACTTGGAGTCGAGCATGAAGAATCTGGGCATTTTGATCGAAGAATTAAAACAAACACTTCAATCTGAATTTAAAAATGGTTTACAGAAAATAAACGAACGATTTGAAGAATTTTTCCGACTTATGTTTGGCGGAGGCGGAGCATTTCTTTCTATTGTTGTAGAAAAACCGAAAAAGTTAGACGACAATATGGACGAAACAGAAGACGCGCAAGAAGATAAAAATTTTGAACAGGGAATCGATATAAATGTTTCTTTGCCACAGAAAAAAGTAAAAGAGCTAACAATGCTTTCTGGCGGAGAGCGATCTTTGACCTCTATTGCACTTCTTTTTGCTATGAGTCAGGTCAATCCGCCGCCATTTTTGGTTTTGGACGAAACAGATGCTGCTCTCGATGAAGCCAATTCAAAAAGATACGGAGATATGTTGGAACGTCTTTCAAAATATTCTGAGCTGATCGTGGTGACACACAACAGAGAGACAATGTCACGAGCTGATCTTATTTACGGTGTGACTATTGGTTCTGATGGAGCCTCAAAACTTCTTTCGATAAAGTTCGCTGAGGCAGAAGGATATGCGAAGTAAGACGTGGGGCCTGAAGCGTGGAATGTAAAACATAAACTAAAAATCCAATAAATAAAATAGGTCGATATATCGACCTATTTTATTTATTGGATT
>CAZOPP010000063.1:0-2071 GCA_964581875.1 uncultured Candidatus Saccharibacteria bacterium | reverse complement strand
CTGTTTAATCCGTGTTTCTCCTTGTGTTTTTCTCGCCATTTGGCCCGAAAATACAAGTAAAAACACGAGATATTGCAGTTTCTTTTATAAATAACAACCAAAAGCTTGCTTTTGGTTTAGATCAGAATATGGCAAAAAGATCAGTCTTGGCTCGACAAGCAAAACGCGTAAAACTTCACGCAAAATTTGCTAAAAAACGAGCAGAACTAAAAGCCTCTGGTGATTTTGAAGCTTTGCAAAAACTTCCAAAGAATTCTTCATCATCGAGACTAAAAAATAGATGTGTGGCAACAGGTCGAGGAAAAGGTTTTCTTCGTGATTTTGGTCTTTCTCGAATCAAGTTTCGAGAATTGGCAAATGAAGGAGAAATTCCAGGTATTAGAAAATCTTCTTGGTAATCTACAAATTTTATGGATAAAATCGGAGAAATGTTAATAACAATAAAGAATGCAGGACGAGCATCAAAAGCGAGTGTTGTACTTCCTTATTCAAACTTGCGACATGCAGTTGCAGAATGTCTTTCTAAACAAAATTACGTAGGTACTATTGCAAAGAAGACAGACAAGAAAAACAAACCTGTTCTTGAAATATCTATTTCTTATGAAGGAAGACTTCCAAAAGTTACAAATGTGGAAAGAATTTCAAAACCTTCAAGAAGAATTTATATAAAAGCAAAAGAAATCAGACCTGTTAAAAACGGCGCTGGTTTGCTTGTTGTTTCAACACCAAAAGGTGTTCTAACAGGTGATGAAGCTCGAAAAGAGTTGGTCGGCGGAGAAGCATTATTTAAAATTTGGTAATTATATTTTATGTCTAGAGTAGGAAAACAAATAGTAGAAATACCAAATGGTACAGATGTTAATTTTGCTGGTGGTGTAATTACTGTAAAAGGAAAAAAGGGAGAACTTAAAAAAGATTTAAAGACAGATGTTGTTGCGGTTAATATTAACGGCAGTGAAATAACATTTGCCCCACAAAAAGATTCAAATTTTGCGAAAGCACTTTGGGGAACTTATGCTTCTCATGTTAAAAACATGATAAAGGGAGTTAACGAAGGATTTGAAAAGAAATTACTTGTGGAAGGAGTTGGTTATAAATGGGAAGTTTCTGGAAAGAATGTAAAAATGTCACTTGGATTTTCTCACGAAGTTTTGGTGCCAATCCCAGAAGGATTAACTGTTACAGTAGAAAAAAGTACAATGACAATTTCTGGTATCGACAAAGAGCTTGTTGGTCTTTTCTCTGCGAAAATTAGAGATTACAAAAAACCTGAACCTTACAAAGGAAAGGGTATTAGATATGACGGTGAATTTATTAGAAGAAAGCAAGGTAAGAAGTCTGCTTAATATTTTATTTTAGTATTATGAAATCAAAAAATCCTAAAACAGAAAAAAGAGCTAGAATAAAAAGAAAGATACGATCAAAAGTATCTGGTACATCTTCTAGACCTAGACTTTCTGTTTATAAATCAAACAAAAACATTTACGCTCAGCTTATCGATGACAACTCTGGAAAGACTTTAATTTCTGCGTCTGACGTAAAAGGTATTAAAGGTACAAAGAAAGAAAGAGCTTCTTCTGTTGGTAAAAAAATCGCAGAAGGTGCACTTGGAATGAAAATAAAAGAAATCGTTTTCGATAGAAATGGTTTTAATTACACAGGTCGAATCAAGCTTTTAGCTGACAGCGCTCGAGAAGCTGGATTAAAATTCTAATCTTGTTTCTTAAAATATATGACAACAGATACAAAACAAACAAAAACAGAAGGTGTTGCTGGAGCTCCAGCCTCAGGAAAACCTCCATTTAGAGGTGGACGAAGTTTTGGAAGAAAACCAGGACAAGGTGGAGACAGAAAACCAAATAGAAAATTTGCAGAACGTCCAAAACCAGAATTTGATCAAAAAATCCTAAGTATAAGACGAGTTACTCGTGTTATGGCTGGAGGACGAAGATTCTCTTTCTCTGTGGCAATGCTAATCGGTGACCGAAAAGGTTCTGTGGGAATTGGTCTTGGTAAATCAACCGACACAACTCTTGCAATATCAAAAGCAGTTGCGAGTGCAAGAAAAAAT
>CAZOPP010000062.1:0-2087 GCA_964581875.1 uncultured Candidatus Saccharibacteria bacterium | reverse complement strand
TTATTGTTCAGGAATTTATTGAAGAGGCGCAAGGAAAAGATATTAGAGCTTTTGTCGTTGATGGAGAAGTTGTCGGCGCAATGGAGCGAAGCGGACAAGAAGGGGAATTTCGTTCAAATCTTCACAAGGGTGGATCGGCTAGACCAATCGAACTTTCTACAAAAGAAAAAGCTGTGGCCGTGGAAGCGGCAAGACTTCACGGTTTGATGGTTGCTGGCGTGGACATGCTCATATCTTCTCGTGGTCCGCTTATAATCGAAGTTAATTCTTCTCCGGGTCTTCAAGGAATCGAAAGAGCCACAGGTGTTGATATTGCTGGAAAGATAATCGAAGCAGCTGTTAAAAAGGTTGATAAAAAAATCAAAGAAAAAGAAAAAGCGAAATCAAAGAAAAAGAAGAAGAAAAAAGTAGATAATAATGAATAGAACAATGGCCCGCCGGCGAAGCCGGCGGGCCATTGTTCTATATTTTGAAGCTTTTTCGCTTCTGATATAATACACCTATGTCAGAATTAGCTTTGTATAGAAAATATAGACCAAAAGACTTCGACGATGTTTTGGGTCAAGAGCATATTGTAAAAGTTTTAAAGGGTGCTTTAAAACTTGGAAATGTTTCTCACGCATATCTTTTTTATGGTCCACGCGGAACAGGGAAGACTTCCATCGCCAGAATTGTTGCAAATGAACTAAAAACAAAAGATCACGATATTTATGAAATCGACGCAGCGTCGAACAGAAAAATAGAAGATATTCGTGAAGTTCGAGATTCTGTCAGAACTCTTCCTTTCGATTCAAAGTACAAAGTTTATATAATCGATGAAGTTCACATGCTTACAAAAGAAGCATTTAACGCGCTTTTGAAAACTTTGGAAGAGCCGCCAGCTCACGTGATATTTATTCTTGCGACAACAGAGCTTGAAAAAGTTCCGGATACAATAGTTTCTCGTTGTCAGCTTTTTACATTTAAAAAACCAACAATATCTACTTTGAAAGACTTGGTTTTATCGGTTGCGAAAAAAGAAGGAGTGAAGATAGACAACGCTTCGGCAGAAATAATCGCTCTTTTGGGCGATGGATCTTTTCGAGATACACAAAGCACCCTTCAAAAAGTTATTTCTTTTTCAAAAGATAAAGTTTTGACTGCGAAAGAAGTTGAAATGGTGACTGGCGCACCAAGTAGCGAACTCGTAAATGATTTTATTTTGTCGGTTGTCGAAAGCGACGTTTCAAAAGGATTTTCTGCGATAAAAAAAGCTGAAGAAAAAAATATCGATATTGAAATTTATCTAAAACTTATTTTAATAAAACTTCGCCATGCTCTTTTGATGCGATACGCACCAGAAATGAAAAAAGAATTGGAAAATGAAATTATCGATTCAGACAAAGATTTCTTTAAAGAAGTTTTAAAAGATACGAAAGGTGCGATAACTTCAAAAACTTTAGAAGTATTGCTTGAAGCAGAAAGACAAATAAAACATTCTTTTGTAAAAACTCTTCCGCTTGAAATAGCGCTAACAAAACTCGTTTCTTAAATTCATAGATTTTTATTTTCAGACTTTTTGTGATAGAAATATCTAAGAATCCAAAACCCAAAACCCAAAGACCATGAGTATCTACAAGCTTGGTTTAAAGGAGTCGGAAGTAGTTCTTGAGGGAGAAGGAGAAAAGAGTGGCCACTCCCTAGATCCGGGTAAGTACAACGTCTCTGTTGTAAAGGATGAAATAAGAAATGTGTTTCCGAACCACATTCTCTATTTTCAGAACGAAAACGGAGTCTTGTCGTTGCACCTCCAAGATCTGGGTGGGGGAGGTGAACCCATACTGATGACAAAGGAGGAGATTGCCTCTACAGGCTTTCACTTCATGGATGTCGATTAGTGTTCTGTGGCGGCAGAACGAGAAAATTTTTTGAGAGCGCCGGCTTCGCCGGCGCTCTCCTTGATTTTTACTCTATTTTAAGGCACAATAATATCCGTTATTAGTTTCGACTAATATTTACGATCTTGCCGGTGTGCTAGATTTTTCTAAAACCCGCGAGATTTAAACAGAGCAATTAATTTTGCCGGATCGTCTAATGGTAGGACTCTG
>CAZOPP010000061.1:2121-2354 GCA_964581875.1 uncultured Candidatus Saccharibacteria bacterium | reverse complement strand
ACCCAACTCCGGACCGCGACCATCGGCTGCAAGTCGATCCACGTTAATACCTGGAATGCGACTTGTGCTCCGACTTGCGGCACGTATGAAATTCATGTGTACCTCGATCTTGTTGTTCACGCCTCTTATGTCTGCCTCCACATCTGCGGCGGTTCGCAAAACAGAAGAAGAAGGTAGAACGAGGGCGGGGATCTTCGCTTCACCCTGCCGATCGACTCGCCCGCGCGAGCGGT
>CAZOPP010000061.1:0-2111 GCA_964581875.1 uncultured Candidatus Saccharibacteria bacterium | reverse complement strand
TGGAACGCGACTCGTGCTTCGACTTGCGGCACGTATGAAATTCATATGTGATTCGATCTCGTCGTTCACACCTTTGATGTCTGCCTCCACATCTGCGGCGGTTCGCAAAACAGAAGAAGGTAGAACGAGGGCGGGGATTTTCCCACTAGTCAATGTCATGGGTCTTTGGTTTTGGTTGGTTTTTCGAAAAGAACTTCAGACCGGAAATTATACATCCTTTATTTTATTTTTGTCAATATCTGTGGATTAAACTACAATTTAATGATCTAAAATTGCTACAATGTAAATATAATGAAACGTGTAAAATTTTTAGCTATTGGCGACATTGTCACCGATGCATTCATACAACTTCAAGACGCAAGAGTTTCTTGTGATATAAACGACGACAACTGCACCATCTCGATGCGGTTTGGTGACAAAATCCCCTACAAAGATGTCGAGATTGTAAAAGCTGTCGGAAATAGTCCAAACGCTGCTGTTTCTGCATCGAGGCTTGGTCTTGAAACGGCAATAATAACTCATGTTGGAAATGACGAAAATGGAAAAGAGTGTATTGAAACTTTAAAAGAAAACGGAGTAAAAACAGATTTGGTTCAAACTCAAGACGGATTTAAAACAAACTATCATTACGTTCTTAGCTTTGAAGCAGAAAGAACGATTTTAATCAAACACGCAAATTTTAATTATTCAATCGATGTTTTAAAAGAAATAGAACCACCAGAATGGATTTATCTTTCTTCTTTGGCTGAAAACTCTCTCAAATATCAACAAGAAATCGGGAAATACGTAAAAGAAAACGGAGTTAAGCTCGCATTTCAACCAGGAACTTTTCAAATTTCTCTTGGCGTAGAAAAATTAAAAGACATTTATGAAGCTTCATACGTTTTTTTCTGCAACAAAGAAGAGGCGCAAAAAATTTTAAATATTCAGGAAAGAGACATTAAAAATCTTTTGCTTGGAATTAAAAAACTTGGTCCAAAAATTGTTGTTATTACAGACGGACCAGAAGGCGCATACACTTTTGACGGACAAGAAATGCTTTATATTCCAATGTATCCAGATCCGGCGCCTCCAGTAGAAAGAACTGGTGCTGGCGACTCTTTTTCAAGCACTTTTACCACGGCTCTGGCTCTCGGGTTGCCTGTTGAGCAAGCCTTGATGTGGGGACCAATAAACTCTATGAACGTGGTACAATATGTAGGAGCACAAAAAGGTCTTTTGACGAGAAAAAAGTTAGAAGAATGGCTTGCAAAAGCACCAACATATTACAAACCTAAGAGAATAAATTAGTATGGAAAGATTAAGTAGTAATTTTGATAATGAAAAACAAAGAATGTTGGAAAAATCAATATTAAAAATTAGAGAAGAATTAGAACAAGAAACAGATGAAGAAAAACGTCACTCATTAGAAGAGGCCTTAGAAGACCTAGAAAACCAAGCTGGAAACAGAAAGCTAACCCAAGAAGATTTAGATTTTAAAGTTGAAGAATCTTTGGGTCATTTTCAACCAACTTTAGATGAACATATAGAGAAAAACTCTGTTGGGGTTTTAAAAGAAAACAAAAGAATGTTGGATGAAAAATATGATGAGATAATAAATGAAGAAAGTGTTTCAAAATATTTTAAAATTGAACAAAGAATACCATCTTTAAAGGAAGAAATAGAACAACTTAAAATGGTAATAGAAAAAGAAATAAATCAAGGTAAATCACCGCAAGAAAAACTATCAAAGATTATAGAAAGTTTAAGGCTACTTGAAAAAGAACTAGAAGATGGTGAGGCGTATCTTTTAGAAAATAAAGATAATCAAAATATTGTTGATGCTATTAAAAAAATTGAAGAAATCGAAAGAGAAATAAAAAATATAGACATAGAAATAAATAAACAAATACAAATAGCGGAGTCTGATCATGACAAAAGAACAGATTTTGACATAACAGGAAGTCTAAACTAAAAACCGTTCCTCTCTTCGCAAAGAGAGGAACGGTTTTTATATGTTTTACTTTTCTACTTACTTCCCTGCTTTCTTTTCAAAACTTTTTTGATAGCTAGCTTAATATGCGAAACATCGAGTCCATATTCTGCAAAAAGTTCTTTTGTATTTCCTGATT
>CAZOPP010000060.1:0-2365 GCA_964581875.1 uncultured Candidatus Saccharibacteria bacterium | reverse complement strand
CTCTTCTGGTTTTAATTTCAAAACAACTTGCTCTGCGTGTTTTTCTTCTGCTTTGTATCCTTTATTTAAAATCTCTTCGCTGTCTAACATTTCATATGCAGAAACAGCTTCTCTTGAAACTTCTTCTCGTGATTTTGAAATATTTGATTCACGAAGTTCTTTTTCTCTCTCTTCGATATGTTTACGCAAAAAATCTATCTCCTCTTCTGGAGAATTAAACTTCGGAGTTTCTTTAAAATATGTACCTTCCATTCCTCTATTGTAGCAAAATAATTTTTATTTAAGAAAAAGAAAAACAAAACCCACCAAGCAGGTGGGTCCTGCTTGGTGGGTTTAAGGCCTTCAAGCTTTTGCAAGAAAGCCCAACTTAATCCACTGGGGTTCTGATGTCGGATTGTCGTCAAACAGCACCGGCACCATCTCCCCTTCACACTGCGCATCAAAGTGCTCAAGCGGCACTGAACATACACGACCGCGACGCGCGAAAGTCACAAAACGGACACGATCTCCCATCGAGAAATCGCCGAATTGAGTGACCATGCGGTCTCTTACCGTATAGTCCAGTCCGCCACGAGTTGTGTGCGTCATTGCGTTGTTCGCCATTTGTTCTGTCTCTTACTTGGTTTCTGAGCTATATTATATCAGATATAATTATTTTGTCAACACCTCACACCCATCTTCAGTCACCAAAATAGTATGTTCAAAGTGCGCAGACATTTTCTCATCTGCTGTTATATAAGTGTATTCGTCATCGGTTACAAAAACCTCATCTGTTCCTAAATTAAGCATTGGTTCAACAGCAATAACCATTCCAGGAACAAGCTCATCGCCTGTTCCAGCCTTTCCGTAATTTGGCACATATGGATCTTCGTGAACTTCATAACCCACACCATGACCAGAAAGTATTTTTACAATTCCATATCCATGGGGCTCGACAAATTTTTCTATTGCGTTTCCAATATCACCTGTTTTGTTACCTGGCTTTATTTGTTTTATAGCAACATTTAAAGCTTCTCTTGTTATATTCATGAGTTTTTCTGCTTCTTTTGAAACGTTTCCAACGGGAACTGTTATGGCTGCGTCGGTAATCATACCTTTGTGAACAAGCCCCAAATCAAGAGAAACGATATCGCCTTCTTCCAAAACAAAATCAGATGGAATTCCGTGAACAATTTCATCATTTACAGAAACACAAAGCGATGCTGGATACGGATAAGAAACGCCTTCTGGGGTGTAACCAAGAAATGCTGGAGTGTCGCCACCTTCGATAATAAGCTGATGCGCATATTCGTCGAGCTCTTTTGTTGTCACGCCCGGCGCGACCATATCTGAAACTTTTTTCAAGATAAAAGCATGGCGTTTTCCGCCCTCTCTAAGTTTTTCAATATCTTCTTTTGTCTTGATTCTTATCATTTTATTTTGTGCCAAAAATTTTTGAAATTATTTCTTCGTGAACTTTTTCTATTGGCTGCTCACCGTTTATTTCTATGAAATTAAAATCTCTACTTTCTCGGAAATAAAACATTGAAGGAATAACGTTCCAGTCGAACCATTCAAGTTTTCTAAGCATGTCTTCTTCTCTGTCGTCGTCTTCTCGTCCTCTTGATTTAAGTCTTTCAAGCGACCACTCTTTTCCTGTTTTTATGTAGATAACATTTGGCTTTTCGAGTCCATAAAACTTTATTGCAGAATCAAGCACAGGCGCTTCGTCTGGTCTTCGGCAAAGTCCATCCAAAATCAAATCTTCTTTTCCAGTGAACCTTTTTTCTAATTCTCCAGCCCAAAGCCAAATTGGCAAGAAAACCGGCATTAAACCTCCTTCATCCAGAACATTTTTTGTTAGAGAAGATGTGTAGTTATGTTCCCTTCCAATAAAATCTCGAAACTTTTGACCAGTTTCGACATATAGAGTTCCGTTGTTTTTATTCTTTTCTAAATATTCTATTAAAAGCTTTGCTTGTGTTCCTTTTCCTGACCCCGATCTTCCAAAAAATATAAATGTCTGCTGATTATTTTCCATAATTTAAAATTATTTATAAAGCTAGAATACCAGATTTAAAGCCAAAAAACCACCTTTTGGTTTTTGGGAATTTAAAAAGCGCGGGCCGAAGGCCCGCGCTCTTTAAATTTTAATATTGTCTCATTGAGATTTGTCCATCAACTTTCTTCAATATATCGAGAATCACAGAAACGACAATCAAAAGCGCTGTACCTCCAATCGCCAATGTCTGAATACCTGAAATTTGTTGCAATATAAATGGTAGAACTGCAACCAAACCAAGGAATAGTGCTCCCATAAAAGTTGTTCTAGTTACAATCTTACTTATGTATTCTGTTGTAGATGTTCCTGGTCTAATTCCTGGAA
>CAZOPP010000059.1:0-2387 GCA_964581875.1 uncultured Candidatus Saccharibacteria bacterium | reverse complement strand
ATGATACAAACTCACAAGACAACAGCGCTTCAAAAACCTTTGTTCTAGATCCTTGTCCAAAGCCTGGCGGTGATTTTCCGGCGGTGGTGAAGTAGATTGACAAATATATTAAATAAGAGTATATTCTAAATGACCCCTCGGGGGTTTTTTAGTAAGGGGAAAACCTATATAATATATAAAGGTTTTAAAAATAAATTAAAAATTATGAAATTTTTTACATACATTAAAGAATCGTTTGGCGAAGTAAAGCACGTAAAATGGCCAACAAGAAAAGAAACAATAGCTTACACTGTTGCCGTTATCGCTATTGCGATTTTGGTTGCATACTATCTTGGTTTTTGGGATGTTATTTTTGCTCGAGGTCTTGAACAAATAATCTAAATTTTTTATGGCAAAACAATCATTAGGAGAAAGAAATTGGTACGCAATTCACACTTACGCTGGTTATGAAAACGCCGTACTTAGAAATCTAAAGCAAAGAATCGAATCTCTTGGAATGCAAGACAAGATTTTTGAAGTTATTGTTCCTACGGAAAAGAAGATAAAAATTAAAGGTGGGAAAAGAGTTGAAGCAGAAGAAAAAATCTATCCTGGATATATTTTGGTGGACATGATTGTAACAGACGATTCTTGGTATGTTGTTAGAAACACTCCACGAGTTACAGGATTTGTCGGCGCTGGTGTAAACCCGGTTCCAGTTTCTGAAGAAGAAATAAATATTCTTTTCAGTAGAATGAAAGGTGATGAAAAGAACAAGTTTAATATTGACGCTGAAGTTGGCGAAACAATCAAAATTGTTGATGGTCCATTTAAAGATTTGGAAGGAAAAATAAACAGTATTGATAAAGAAAGAGGGAAGATCAATGTCTTGGTCTCAATGTTTGGTCGCGAAACTCCAGTAGAACTTGATTTCTTGCAAGTTAAGAAGCTTTAAATGAGCAAAGGAGAGTAATCGACTATTGCGAATTTATCCAGCACCTTATTTATTGTATATGTATCACATTTACGTTATACAAAGTTTAAAAAATAAGTCCCTATATTTTGGTTTTACTAAGGATTTAGAAAAAAGACTTGCGTTACATAACACTGGGAAGGTTAGATCTACTAGTGTTGGCAAACCTTGGATTATAGTGTATAGTGAGTCCTATCGTAATGAAAAAGATGCCCGTACAAGAGAGCTAACCTTAAAGCAATACGGGAACGCAAGAACTTACGTAAAACGTCGTATCGAGCACAGCCTCAATAAATAAGGTGCTGGATAGGCAAAAATTTAAAAATAAATGGGTAAACGAATATAAAATTAACCCAGCACCATTATGCGCTACGCGCAAAATAATGCTGGGTACGGAAATTATATAGTCGTAAACTCCTTATAATTTCGTATGGCAAAGAAAATTACAAAAACAGTAAAAATGCAGGTTCCAGCTGGAAAGGCTACTCCTGCTCCGCCACTTGGTCCAGCACTTGGTCAAGCCGGCGTAAACATCAGTGCATTCGTTAATGAATTTAACGATCGCACAAAACAAGACGTGGGGCACAAAGTTTCTGTTGTTCTTCGGGTTTTTGAAGACAGATCATTTGAATTTGATGTTAAAACTCCACTTACAAAAAGTCTTATCCTAAAATCTGCGGGTCTTGAAAAAGGTTCTGGAAAAAACAGAACCTCAAAGGCAGGATCTCTGACAAAGGCTCAAGTAGAAGAAATCGCAAAGATTAAAATGAAAGACTTGAATTCTAAAGACTTGGCTGGTGCGATGAAAATCGTAGAAGGTCAATGTAAATCAATGGGAATTGAAGTTAAGTAATTAAAAGAACAGGCCCCGCAAGCTTCGCTTGCGGGGCCTGTTCTTTTCCATCCAAAAAGCTATAATTGCTACATGGAATACAAAAGACCATCTTGGGATGAATATTTTTTTGAAATTGTCGACGCTGTCGCAAAACGGGCAACTTGCGACCGTGGAAGATCTGGTTGTGTAATAGCAAAAAACAAGAGGATTTTAGCGACCGGATATGTCGGTTCTCCTGCAGGATGTAAGCATTGTGACGAAGTGGGACACGAAATGCATAAAGTTACAAAAGAAGATGGAACAGAATCAAATCACTGTATTCGAACAGCTCATGCAGAACAAAACGCTATTGCTCACGCCGCAAGAGTGGGAATTGCCTTGGAAGGTGCGACGCTTTATTGCCAAATGACACCGTGCTATGTCTGTGCGAAGATGATTATAAATTCCGGTATAGAAAGAGTTGTCGCAAGAAACGACTATCATGCTGGCGCTCGAGGAAAGGAAATCTTTGCCGAAGCTGGTGTAAAATTTGAATTATTAAATAGCGAAATGCAAAAGTACGAAAATCAGTAATATGTCAGTAGATTTAAAAAAGCTTCA
>CAZOPP010000058.1:0-2388 GCA_964581875.1 uncultured Candidatus Saccharibacteria bacterium | reverse complement strand
ATCAAGACCAGAAGTGAAAAGGTTGTCGTTGTATTCGTCAACATCTTCAAAAGCATCAACTGGAAGCAATATTTGATCACTGTATTTTGTTGTCCAAGTTACAGAATCATCACCTCCTGTGATTTCTTCTTGTCCATAGAAATAACTTCCGTGTGTAAGATTTGAGAACTTTACACATTCACTGTCTGGAGTTTCTCCAAAAAATGCTTTTGTTGGAGTAAACGCGTCAGTTGTGAAAACTGCGTCTGGATTGATTACAGGTTGAGCATTTAACCCTTCTGTTCCTGGTGTTGCCGGTTTTCCAACCCAAGGAATTGTAAATGTGTATCCTGGAACTTCACTTGCATCAGCAATCATAATTTCATCGCCAACCTTCTTAGCGATTGCTTTACAAACTGTGATAGAAGCGTTTGCAACTGGTGGCGGCACAATATTGTTTACTGCTTTAGCAAAAACTTCTTCTGTTTCTGTTGATTCTTCAGTTGCCTCAGTTTCAGCCCCAAGAACTTCTCCTTCTTCTGTTTTAACTTCTTCTGTTTTTTCTGATTCTTCTTCTTTTGAAGATTCTTCAGTTTTTATTTCTTCTTCAAAAGAAACTTCTTTATCGTTTGAAATTTCTTCAGTTTTTACTTCAACTTTTTCTTCAGTAATTGAAGTTGGAACTTCTAGAGTTTGTGCAAGTACCATGTTAAATGTCATTGCAAAAACAGTAAATATTCCTAGTGATTTTGATAATATGTTTTGTACTTTCATAATAATCTTATCTAACTACTAACATTAAAATAATAAATTCGACTGATAAAAAACATAAAAGCTCGATTAATTCGAAATAATCGTCTTTTTTAAGATTATGCTCCTCTCACTTATAATTGTCAACGATTTACCTAAAATAATAAATTAGGTCAAAAATTTAATTACGCAGCAGCAATTACCGGATTTACAAACATTTCCTGATTTATATACATGAAAATCAAAACGAGAATTAGAAGAAGAACTCCGTAAGCAATATTTTTAGGGTGTTGTTTTCTAATAGAAATGAATATTTTAAGAATAAGTGCAAACAAAATTACAACAAAAAGTATAATATAGGCTTTGTTCACGGCGTCACCAGGATTTACCAAAAATCTTTCAAAACGGCTTGTGTATTTTCCGTCTTCGTTTGGCTGAAGGTCTTCAGCTCCAGCTACATTTTGATTTTCAAAAGCTGGGTTACTTGTTTCAGTAAAAATTTCAGTTTGGCTTTCAGTCGGAACTGTTTCTGTATTTGAAAGCGCTACTTTTTCTTGGCTTCCAGAATTTTGAAAAGCTGGAGCTTCTGGTTTTGGATCAGCTTTTTGTTCTGTTTTTTCTAAAGCTTGTTTATTTACGTCAAAATCTCCTTCGACTTCTGGCGTGATATTTACCGCCACAAGATTAGCTTCTTGAGTTTCTTCTACTTCTTGAGACACAGATACTTGTGTATTTGAATTACTTAAAACGCTCGAAGAAACAGGTGTTCCAAACATTTGAACAACAAATGTTGTTTTGTCTCCTTTATACATTCCTTCGGCTGTTGCAATACCAATTTCTTTATATCGATTATTTAAAATATTGGCTCGGTGAAGAGGAGAATTCATCCAAGCTCTCTGAACATCTTCAGATCTATTGAAGTTTACAGCCAGGTTTTCACCAGCGTAGATATAAGTGTAACCAGCTTCATCAAACCAATGCCAAGGAGTTACACCTTCAGGACTGATGTGCGCAAAGTAACTTTTTTGTGCCATGTCGTTTGCTTTTAATTGAGCAGCCATTACAAGCTTTTCGTTTATAACAAGATTACTAGCACCTTCTTCGGCTCGGTCTTCGTTTGCCAAGTCAACAAGAAACGCTGATTGAATCGCAGCAAGGAATTTTGAATTTTTAATAACATATGAACCAATAACAGAAGCAAAAAGAAGTATTGCCGCTAAGGCAGTTGTTGCTATTACTGATTTTTCACGCAGAAAATGAGGTTTGTGATCATTTTCTTTATTAGGTATGAAGTATTTTTCAAAACTTTTTTTCATGGGTATATTATAACACAAATAAAATAAAAATCAAGCTTTTCTCTACTTATCTAATATTACCAAATTATTGTGTTTTATACACACCTTTTATTAGGAATTGATTAAATTTCTTGTCATTTCTCCTACAATTCCTGTTCCTGTTGTTAACCCAAAAGGCTTTAGTATTATTTCTGCATGAGCTTCTTGAAAACGAATTAACGCATCTTGTGTCCCCTTTCCAAAACGAGCTGTTTCTTGTCCTGGAGACCCTGGACCAGACTCAGCAACCAAAAATCCTCTACTATTTAAATATTCTTGCAGAGCTTTTACTTCTGGATCTTCGTCGCCAAGTCGCAAATCTTTT
>CAZOPP010000057.1:0-2643 GCA_964581875.1 uncultured Candidatus Saccharibacteria bacterium | reverse complement strand
CTTGTTTCAAATTCATCTGGATTTACCTGAAGCGTTATAACTGCCCAATAACCAAGTAAGGCAATAACTACCAAAAATAAAATAATTAGAAGATTTGCTTTTAGTGTTTCGAAAAACATAATAGTGTCTATATTATAGAAGGCTTTTAAATATTTTGCATTCCTTATTTTAATAATACCAAAGATGGTTTTTTTGAAAAGCCCAATTATCAACCTAAAGAATAGAAAACCTTTATTATTTTACCCTAAAAACCAGACCACTTGCCATAGTTTTTAAATCTGATAATATGTAGGCATGATCGGTATGTTACCTTGGATACAGATTATTCTATCCATTCTATTAATAATAAGTGTTTTACTACAAAAATCTGAAGCCAGTCTTGGTGGTGCATTTGGTAGTGGAAACGACGGTGGTAGTACTTACCACACGAGAAGAGGATTCGAAAAATTCCTATTTCGATTTACTATCGTATTAGCAACACTTCTCGTCGCTTCTTCTATCTTGGCCGTGATGTAATCGGGTCATTTTAACTATGGACAATATCTCGAGGAATACTTTATCCTCTAAAATTAAAATTAATCAGGCTATTCATGCTTTCACGTATGGACAAATGCTTTTGTTTTTGGCACTTATTGCCGTCTTTTTAGTGAGCGGATTTTTGATTTTAGATAGAATAAATGAAAAATATCTTATAGAAAGACCGCTTGCTGGTGGATCTGTTTCTGAAGGTGTTATTGGTTCACCTCGTTTTATAAACCCAGTTTTAGCGACAACAAGCACAGATAAAGACTTGGTGGCAATTATTTTCTCAGGACTTATGAAAAAAGGTATTTCTGGAGAAATGGAAAATGATTTAGCGGAAAGCTACACAATAAGTGAAGATAAATACACTTACACTTTTACAATAAAAGAAAATGCTGTTTTTCATGACAACACAAAAATAACAGCCGACGATGTTTTATTTACAATATCTCAAATTAAAAATGGCTCACTGAAAAGCCCGCATCAATCAAGCTGGCAATCTGTTTCTGTTACAAAAATAGACGAAAGAACTGTAGAATTTAAATTATCTTCACCTTACACCTCTTTTCTTGAAAATACTTCTATTGGAATACTTCCAGCGCATTTGTGGAAAGATTTAGACACAGAGGATTTTACTTTTTCTGAAAACAATTTAAATGCAATCGGTTCTGGACCTTATGAAATTTCACACATCGAAAAAAATAAAAAAGGATTAATCGAAAGTATCTCTCTTTCATCTTTTGGTCATTATGTTGGACAAAAAGCTTACATAAACAAAGTAAAGTTTGTTTTTTACAGAAACGAAGAAGATTTGATTAAAGCTTTTAAGAAAAACAAGATTGATCAAATCAACGCAATCAGCGGAAATCAGGCGCGTGTATTAAGTAGCAGCGGAGAAATGGTTACAAACGTAAACCTAACTAGAATTTTTGGATTATTCTTTAACAGTAACAAGCAAGAAATTTTCAGAAATAAAGAAGTTGTAAAAGCTATAAATTTGGCGATCGACAAGCAAAAGATTATAGATTTGGTTATTGGTGGCTATGGTCAATCAATAGACAGTCCGATTCCAAAAACAATGTATGCAGGCGAAGATGAGAGTCCGATAGAGCCGAGCATTGAATCAAAAATAGAAGAAGCAAATTCTATTTTAGACAAACAAGGTTTCGCAATAGGAGAAAATAATCTTAGAAAAAAAGATGGAAAAGTTCTCAGCTTTTCAATATCTACTGGAGATGCGCCAGAACTTCAACAAGTTGCCAACATGATAAAAGAAGATCTAAGTAAAATTGGTATAAATGTTGATGTAAAGATTTTCGAAATTGGAAATCTAAACCAAAGCGTAATACGTCCAAGAGATTATGAATCACTATTTTTCGGACAAATAATTACAAACGAATCTGATCTTTTTGCATTTTGGCACTCAAGTCAAAGAAACGATCCTGGTCTAAATATTGCAAGTTATACAAACAGTAAGGTAGACGGGCTTCTAGAGAGAATGCTTGCGTCAAAAGACGAAGAAGAAAAGAATGGATATTTCAAAGATATTGAGTCTGAAATCCAAAAAGATTTACCTGCAATATTTATTTATTCTCCAGACTTTATTTACTTAATGGATAAAAAAGTTCAAAACATTAATATTAATAACATCAATTTACCTTCTGAAAGATTGAGTCATATAAACACTTGGTATATCAGAACTGAAAAGGTGTGGAATTTTCTTAACAAATAGAATATAAATTTATAAAAAAATATGGAACAAAAAACAAATAACAAAAGACCATTTTATCGTGGCCGAAGAACGAACAGTTCTTCGAGTCATGCAAAAACTCATGACAACAAAACTGGAGGAGGTCCAAGAACTCACAAATCTTCACCGCGACCACAAGGGCGAAGTGATAGAAGAATGGGCTCTATACCAAGACAGGCAAACAAACCCTTTAACCAAAAAAATAGACCTGCAAATACTTCTGGAAGAAAGGATGTGGTTTTAGCCGCGCCACCAGAAAAAAATGTAATTCGAATTATTCCACTCGGTGGAGTTGAAGAAATTGGAAGAAATATGACAATGGTAGAACTTAACGACCAAATAATCGTTATCGATGCTGGTATTGGTTTTGC
>CAZOPP010000056.1:0-2709 GCA_964581875.1 uncultured Candidatus Saccharibacteria bacterium | reverse complement strand
CTTCGAACATCGCACGTTTTGGGTCGTGGTGGGATTTTGGCAGAAATGATTAAGCTTTTTAAAATTGGATTTGGCGGATATTTTAGAAATGGATCACAATACATGCCATGGGTTCATGTGGAAGATTTGGTTTCGCAATATATTTTTGCGATTGAAAATGAAAAAATGTCTGGCGCGTATAATACAAGCGCGGGAAATCCAATAAACCAAAAAACTTTTATGAAAAGCATTCAAAAAGTTTTTGGATTTTATTTTACTCTTTTTGTTCCGGCGTTTGTTGCAAAAATTGTAAAAGGGGAATTCGCAAACGCGCTTTTAGGAGGACAGAAAATAGACTCAACAAAAATTAAAAATGCAGGTTTTAGTTTTAAATTTGAAGATTTGAATTCTGCACTTTTGGATATAAAAAATAAATACTACAAAAAGTAATTTTATTTTGTATGAAGATACATGTAAATATCTTCGATTGCTGTCACGGCGTCTCCGGCAGCGATATTGTTTTGGTGATATAGAATATTTGTGCAATCTCCGGCCGCCCAAATTCCAGGGACTTCAGAAGATTTTCTCCAAGGATCAATTTTAATCCTCTTGTAGTCGTCCAAAGTTAAAACTCCTTCTAGGAAATTTGTATTTGGAATTTGTCCAATCTCAACAAAAATACCTTTTGCTTCGAGTGTTTTTTCTTCGCCGTCTACTTTAAACTTTATTCCAGAAACAAATTTATCTCCTAAAATTTCTGTGACTTCTGCGTTTAAAATTCCAGTCATATTTGGGTGACTTAGAACTTTGTCTACCGTGATTTTGTCAGCTTTAAACTCAGCGCTTCTGTGTATGAGTGTCACATTTTTTGTATAAGCTAAAAGTTGTGCCGCTGTTTCAAAACCTGCATTTCCTCCGCCGAGAACTACGACATCCATTCCAGAGAAAAGTGGGCCGTCGCAAGTTGCGCAGTATGTAAGACCTTTATGTTCAAGTTCATCAGCCTTTAGAACAGAGCTTGGCAATTTTCTTCGTGAGCTTCCGGAAGCAACAAGAATAGTTTTTGTTTCAAAAGATTCCCCTTTGTTTGTTTTTACAGAAAATCCGCCGTCGATTTTTGAAACACTTTCTACCAGAGAACCTTCTTTGATCTGCAAAAATTCTCCCTCGTAATATTTTACGTGTTCTTTAAAACTTTTCGCCAAGTCTTGTCCAGAAATTTCAGGTGTTCCAATCCAGTTAAAAATTTTGTCTGAAACGACAGATTGTCCGCCAAATTCTCCTGCAATAAGTAATGTTTTTAGTTGTTTTCTTGCTGCGTAAACTGCTCCTGAAGCGGCAGCTGGTCCACCACCGATAATTATTAAATCAAACATTTTAGTGTATTTAAAATTTGTAACTTTTGTATTATAGCATAAATCAGAAAACCGCCTTGTGGCGGTTTTCTGTTCTAATGGCTAAAGCCTAACCACTAACAGCTATCTTATTTCTTCCTTCTAAGGAATGCTGGGACTGCGCTCCAGTCATCTTTGTCGTCGTCTTCATCTTCGTCATCATCGAAGGCATCGCCGTCGATGATTTCAATAGGATCTTTTGAATGTTTTGCTGGCATTATGTCGTCTAATTCAAATTCTTCTATTCCTTTTTTCGGTTTTGTTATAACCTCATCTTTGGTTTCTTCTTTTAGAGAACTTAGTTGTTTTTGAATATTAACTTCGTTTTGAGATTGGCTGATTGTTTTTTTAGGATTGCCAGTAGGGAAGCCGGTCGCAATAACTGTAATTTGGATTTCTCCTTTCTTTAGTTTTTCGTCGCGAGTTGTTCCGAAAATAACACGAGCATCTTTGTCGATTGATTCTGTAATAATCTTTGCAGCTGATTGAACTTCTTGAAGTCCAAGATCATCGCCACCAGCAACAGAGAACAAAACTCCTCGTGCGCCGTTGATAGATATTTCAAGTAGTGGTGAGTTGATTGCTCGAAGTGCTGCTTCTTCTGCTCTGTTGTCTCCAGCTGCTCGTCCGATTCCCATAAGAGCTGATCCGGCATCTGACATGATGGCTTTAATATCGGCAAAGTCGACGTTGATAATACCTGGAGTTGTAATTAGATCTGAAATTCCTTCGACTGCTTGTCGCAAAATGTCGTCGCACATGGCAAATGCGTCTTTTAGAGTTGTTTCTTTTTCTGTTATTGCAGAAAGTCTGTCGTTTGGAATTATAACTATTGCATCAACTTCTTTTTCAAGTTCTTTGATTCCTTGTTCTGCAAGTCGAAGTCGGTGTTGTCCTTCGAAAAAGAAAGGTTTAGTAACAACAGCAACAGTTAATATTCCTTGTTCTTTTGCAGCTCGCGCAACTATTGGTGCTGCACCTGTTCCTGTTCCACCACCCATACCGCAAGCGATAAAAACCATATCAGTTCCTTTCAAGATATCTTGAATTTCTGATTTTGTTTCTTCGGCAGCCTTCTTTCCAATTTCTGGATTCATTCCAGCTCCCAAACCTTTTGTTAAATTTTTTCCTAAGTGAATCTTTCTTTCTGCAAGAGATTTGTGTAAGTCTTGGGTATCAGTATTCATCACGATAAAGCCAACTTCTTTAACTTTAGAAGCAATCATGTGATTTACCGCGTTGCATCCTGAACCACCAACACCAACAACCTTTATTCTCGCAAATGTTTCGACATCAGTTGTAATTTTTGCCATATGTGAATTCGAATTTCTAGTAA
>CAZOPP010000055.1:0-2791 GCA_964581875.1 uncultured Candidatus Saccharibacteria bacterium | reverse complement strand
TCTTTTGTTTAACAAAGTAATTTTATAATTTAATAATTTCAAAACCTTCGTTTGTATCTTTTATATCATAACCCAAATCTTGAATAATTCCTCGCAATTTGTCAGACGTTGTCCAATCTTTTTTATCTCGAGCTGTGTTTCTTTCTTTTGCTAATCTTAAAACGTCATCTGGGATTTCTTCTTTTTTCCAAGTTTTCATTCCAAGTCCAAGAACTTCGTCAAAATTTAAAAGAGTTGCCTTTTTGTCGGCCGGAGAAATTTTTTCATCTTTTGCAACTTTCCACAAAACGCCAAGAGCTTCACTTGTGTTCAGATCATCGTTCATCGCTTCTTCAAACATATTTTTATATGATTCTGAAATCGCACCTTGATGGGGAAGAGACAAGAAAAGAGTTTTTAATTTTTTCAAAGCTTGTTTTGCAGAATCCAAACTTTCCCAAGTGAAATTTAGAATAGTTCTGTAGTTTGCTTGAAGAAGAAGATATCTATAATCAATAGCCGAAAAACCCTTATTTTCTAAGTCATTTAGACGATAATCATTTTTGAGTGACTTAGACATTTTCTTTCCGTCGATCAAAAGATGTTCGTTGTGAAGCCAATAATTTACAAAATGTTCACCAGACGCACACTCTGATTGAGCGATTTCATTTTCGTGATGAGGAAAAACTAAATCCACTCCGCCGGTGTGAATGTCAAAATGATTTCCTAAATATTTTGTAGACATTGCCGAACATTCAATATGCCAGCCCGGTCTTCCGCGACCAAGTGGTGTATCCCAATAAACTTCGCCATCTGTTTCGTCCCAGGCTTTCCAAAGTGCAAAGTCTTCAGCATTTTCTTTGTCGTATTCATCTTTTTTGATTCTACTTTGTGATTTTTCTTTTATTTTTTCTAAATCAAGACCAGAAAGTTTTCCGTATTTTTTAAATTTTTGAATATTGAAATATATTGAACCATCTTCACCTTTGTATGCGAAATCTTTGTCCAAAAGTTCTTCTGTCATATAAACCATTTCTTTAATATGTTCTGTTGCTTTTGGTTGTTTTGTTGGAGGAAGAACGTTAAATTTGCCAAGCTCTTTATTGAACTCTTCTGTGTAGTATTCTGTAAAATCAAGCAAGCTTTCTCCTTTTGCGACAGAATCGCGGATTGTTTTGTCGTCGACGTCAGTTATGTTCATTATGTGCATTACATCAAAACCAGAATATTTTAAGTATCTTTTTAAAATATCTGTGAAAATAAATGCTCGATAGTTTCCAATGTGAGGGTGGTTGTAAACCGTGGGTCCGCAAGAATACATTCCAACATGACCTTCTTTTATTGGTTTAAAAAACTCTTCTTTTTTTGTTAGAGAATTGTAGATCTTTAGCATTTTATAGCCACTTCTTATTTTTAAAATATATAAACATTGTCAGTCCAGTCAAAACCATCGCACCAATAACAATAAACAAATCTTCTACTGATTGAATAAGAATTAAATCTTCCACCACATTCATACCAAAAACTCCGGTGATAAGAGTGATTGGAAGCATTATGAAAGTCATAATTGTGAGGGTTTTTACGGTTTCGTTTGTTTTTGTTGTTAGAAGTGTGTCGTTTGTATCTCTCATGTCGTTTAAAATTTCTTTATACCAAGAAACGGTGCTGTTGACTTTGTTGTATTCGCTGACAATCATGCTCATGTTAAAAGAAAATCCGCTTCCAAACATTTCTGTTCCGATTGGTTCAAGAGATCTGATTATGTCGTCATGAAAACTGAGTGCTTTTTTAAATCTGATGATTTTTCTGTTTACATAAGAAATACTATTCACGGCGTCACGTTCTTTGTTGTCGAAAATGTCACTTTCGATTTTTTCCAGGTTTACGCCAATCCCGTCGAGGTCGTTGTCTAGCGCTTTGTACAAATTTTTCAAAATATAGAAAAACAAAAATCCTGGATTTTCACCAATCCTGTTTGATTCTAGAGATTCACTATTTTCAAATATTTTTCCGAAAGATAAAAAGGGTTCTATTTCTTGATAGTGCGCTGTTATTAGAAAATTTTTTCCAATAACAAAATCAATTTCTTTTTCAGTAACAATTTTTTCTTTTTTATCAAAAAACGGGAAGTGTAAAACCAAATAAATTATTTCTTCCTTTCCGTAGAAGTCTACTTTTGATTTTAGGGTTTCTGTCAAAAGTTCTTCTCCGGCAGCTTTTGGAATTGAATATTCTGAAACTGTTTCAAGTATTTCATTTCGGGTCGGTTTTTCGATATCAATCCAAGTGATATTTTTGTGCTTGTATTTAGAAATCATACTGATTAAATTATATCTTAAATTTTCAAACTCCACCTTCTAAAATAAGGGTTTTTGGGGATATCTAAGGGTTTTCATTTTCTGGGTAATAAAGGGTTGCATTTTTTCTAAAATAGGTTAGAATAGTCCCCATATGAAATTCGCAGTAATTAGAACTGGAGGAAAACAATATAAAGTTTCAGAAGGAGAGTTTTTGAAAATCGAAAAACTTTCTGGTGAATTCAAAGAAGGGGACAAGATTGTCTTCGATGATGTTTTGATGGTTGATGATGGAAAATCTACAAACATTGGAACTCCAAAGTTAGCAAACAAAGTTGAAGCTACACTTGAAAAAATTGATAGAGAAGATAAAGTTACAGTTATAAAATACAAAGCAAAAAGTAACTATTTTAAAAAGCGAGGTCACAGACAACCATTTTTCAAAGTTAAAATTGCGAAAATCTCTTAAATCAAAAAATCCCCAAAAGGGGATTTTTTGATTGACATATATATTG
>CAZOPP010000054.1:0-2913 GCA_964581875.1 uncultured Candidatus Saccharibacteria bacterium | reverse complement strand
CACCTTGTGTTCCTGGGAAAATAGCTCTATCGATTTTTTTTGCAATTTCTTCGTCCTCTCTTGTGAGGATTATTCCGCCTCGTGGTCCACGAAGAGTTTTGTGAGTTGTAGTGGTTATAATATCAAAGCCATCTGAAAATGGATTCCTAAGTGCTCCTCCTACAATAAGTCCCGCGATGTGCGCCATATCAGCCACAGCTATCGCACCAACTTCTTTTGCAATATCTGCAAACTTTTTGTAATCGAGAGTACGCGGATACGCAGAAAATCCAGCCAAAATAATTTTTGGCTTTTCTTTTTTTGCCACACGTCGCAATTCTTCATAATCAATCTCGCCCGTGTCTGGGTTTTTCATTTTATATGTGACGAATTTATAGATTTTCGCTGGGAGAGTCATCGGGTGACCGTGGGTTAAGTGTCCCCCATGAGAAAGATCCATCCCTAGTACTGTGTCACCTGGATTTAAAAGTGCCGAATACACAGCCAAGTTCGCCTGCGCTCCAGAATGAGGTTGAACATTTGCAAATTTACACTTAAAAAGTTTACATGCACGCTCTATCGCGAGCCTCTCAACGACGTCTGTGTATTCTTGTCCGCCATAATATCGCCTGCCTGGGTAGCCTTCTGAATATTTGTTTGTGAAAATTGTGCCATTTGCTTCAAGAACTGCTTTTGAAACATAGTTTTCTGATGGGATTAACTCTAAACCTTCTTTTTGACGTTTTTCTTCGCCAGCTATCGCATCAAATACTTTTTTATCTTGTTTTTGGATGTAACTTTTTGACATATACATATTTTAGCATGGAAGGTTTGGTTTGGTGAAAATACTTGACTTTATTAGATAAATATGATATAAAATGAATAAACTAAAACTGTTCCCCATGATCAAAAAAGGTCATAAAGTCTGCCTCTGGAAAGAGGAGATCCGCAACAGAAACGTGGTTGTGGTCAAAGAAGTGGTCGTGACCATAACAGATACCAAAACCGGTGTTCCCGGCGAATGGAGCAACGAGCCGACAAGTCATCAGAGCCTCCGAGGCTTGGGTGACGACGGCAAGGTCTACGAAAAACACTGGGAAGAATGGCCTGAAAGCCAAACCGACACCTCTGGGATGTGGTCGATGAGAGAGGATGATGGTGAGGTGTGGATACCACAAGAAGCCGCCCACCTACACAACAAGCTCAACGATCACAACAGGAAGCATGTCGGACTGTATCTGAAAAGGGTTGATCTTCAGGGAAATCCCATCCTTCCCAAAGGAGACCTTACCCGATGCGAAGCACATGACGAGTACCTGCTTCCCGGACGTAATTGCTTCCAATGCCTCTTAGGAAGGTCGCGGAGAGCATAAGCTCGAAAATGAGCCAAAACAGAAGGCCCACACCAGGTGTGGGTCTTTCGTTTTCCAGTCATTTTCAAAATATGGTAAAATCAAGTTATGGAAAATAAACACGAAAATCACGTAGATATAGAATATTTAAAACTTTTAGAACACATCATGGAAAACGGTGCGACAAAAACCGACCGCACAGGAACCGGTACTAAAAGCGTTTTTGGATATCAAATGCGTTTTGATTTACAAAAAGGCTTCCCTCTTTTAACAACAAAAAAGGTTCCGATGAAATCTATCATTCACGAACTTTTGTGGTTTATGCGTGGTGATTCAAATCTAAAATATCTTGCTGACAACAACGTTCACATTTGGGACGAATGGCCTTACAAAGCATATTTACAAAGAAACAATTTACCTATTCCAGAAATAAATGGCGAAGAATGGAAAACCGGAATGGCAGAATTTATCGAAAAAATAAAATCAGATGAAAATTTCGCAAAAGAATACGGAAACTTGGGGCCGATTTACGGATACCAATGGCGAAACTGGCCAGCACCAAATGGCGAACATATAGACCAGCTTAAACAAGTTATAGAAACTCTAAAGAAAAGCCCTGACTCTCGCCGGATGATTGTTTCTGCTTGGAATGTCGCCGACATAGACGAGATGGCAAAAGCTGGACTTCCGCCTTGCCACTGTCTTTTTCAATTCTACGTCGCGCCGTCAACCCGCCCAGACGGTCGGGCAAGACTTTCTTGCCAGCTTTATCAGAGAAGTTGTGACACATTTTTAGGTGTGCCTTTTAACATCGCTTCTTATGCCCTACTGACGATGATCATCGCGCAAATAACAGGACTCGAAGCTGGAGAATTTATCTGGACTGGTGGCGACACACACTTGTATTTGAACCATATGGAACAAGTCAAAACTCAACTTTCTAGAAAAGACGACATTCGCCCAATGCCGAAAATGAAAATAAATCCTCTAAAGAAAAACCTAGAAGATTTCACGATAGATGATTTCGAACTTACAGATTACAATCCGCACGATTCTATTAAGGCGCCTATAGCAGTTTAGACATATAACGTGAAGCGTAGAACGTAGAACATAAATATCTTATGGATTTTCATTCAAATTTAAAAAATATAATGAAAGAATATGCTCATCTTATTTATGATATAACCGAAAAATTTCCCAAAAGTGAAATATTTGGAATAACTTCACAAATAAGAAGATCTTCACTCTCTGTTTTATTAAACTACACAGAAGGATACGCAAGGCAAAGAAAATCTTTTTTAAAACAATTTACAGAAACTTCATACGCCTCACTAAAAGAAAGTTTGGTCACTCTAGAATTTGCTTATGAAAGAAAGTTTTTAAATAAAAAAGATTTTGAAAAACTTAACGAATTAGGTGACAGAATAGGAAAAATGCTTTGGGGGATATTATCAAAAATTAATTAATAACGTTTTACGTTCCATGCTTTACGTTCTATGATTTGTATTATCGCGGCAACATCTAAAAACAATGCTTTGGGAAAAGAAAACAAACTTCTTTGGCATTTGCCGAAGGATTTTAA
>CAZOPP010000053.1:0-2925 GCA_964581875.1 uncultured Candidatus Saccharibacteria bacterium | reverse complement strand
GTCGAAATAAAAATATAGCTATATGTTTATTCAAACATGGGGAGATTTGTTCAGTACATCATTACAAGGACTTTGGACAGGTTTTATTAATTTCGTTCCAAATCTTATCCTAGCGATAATAATCTTTATTATCGGTTGGGCGATTGGTTCTGTTGTTAGTAAGGCTTTGGCTCAAGTGGTTAACGCTCTAAAAATAAACAAACTTTTTGAAAGCGTTGGCTTCAAAGATGCTCTTGCAAAAGGAGGATTCCGACTTGATTTCGGAATGTTTCTTGGCGAAGTTGCAAAATGGTTTATTGTTGTGGTGTTCTTGATGACATCTCTTGAACTTTTGGGTCTTAATCAAGTAAACAACTTCCTAGGAAATGTTGTTCTTGGTTACTTGCCTCAAGTATTCATTGCTGCGCTTATCCTTGTTATCGCAACTGTTCTTTCTGATGCTATCAGAAAAGTTGTTGAAGGATCTGCAAAAGCAATGGGAGTTCGATCTGCAAGAATGGCTGGGTCTGTTGCAAAATGGGCTATCTGGATTTTTGCAATCATTATTGTTTTGTCAGAGCTTGGTATCGCACCAGCATTTATGCAAATCCTATTTACAGGAATTGTAGCAATGCTTGCAATCGCAGGAGGTCTTGCGTTTGGTCTTGGTGGAAAAGAAGCTGCTGCTAAAGCAATCGACAGAGCAAAAAATGCACTGTCACACCACGAGTAATTCGTAAAACAAGAATTCAATATTGAAACAAAAACTGCCCAAAGGGCGGTTTTTGTTTTCCCCATTTAAAAATTTTATTGATTGTTAAGTAATTTCTATGGGCTATAATTAAAGTAATTATCATAATAAATAAAATAGTAATGAATAAAAAATTTTTATTTAGTTTTCTTGCAATAATTTTAGTTACTCCTTTTATTGCAAGCGCTGCGGGTTTTTCTGAACACTGGTTTAAATGGCTCAAGAAAGATCAATCTGCGCAAGTCGTTAAGTTTTCTACGGTTATTAAAGAAGGTGAAGTTTACAAAAAAGGTGACAAATCAGAAATAATTCTAGAAATACAAAAAATACTTGCTGATAAAGGTCTGTATAAAGGTGATATATCTGGTGTGTTTGGACCAAGAACTCAGTCTGCAATCTTAGATTGGCAAAAGTCACACGGGCTTACTGCGACAGGAGTTCTTGATATCGAAACAGTCAATTCTATTCGTGGAGGTGGCGGAATTTCTGCAAATGTTAGTTATCCATCAAGAATTTGTAATGAAAATACTGATCCGTGGATAAAAGTAATATCACCAAATGGTGGAGAAGTTTATCAAGCCGCGGGACAATTTACTGTTACCTGGCAGAGCTGTAAGATAAACTCTGAAGTGAATATAAGTCTTGAAACTTCTGCTATATCTCAAAGTTTATCAACCATGTTGGCACCGCAAACGCAAAACGATGGCTCTCAGATGGTGGTTTTACCAGAAATAATTACTCCTGGGCAATATTATATACAAGTTTCCGGAACCTCTGTCCCTAATTGGGCAAATGATTTTTCAAATAATTCTTTTACAATAACAGAAGAAGGTTGTGCCGAAGGAACGATAATTGGTTACAATTCAGATGGAACACCGATATATTGTGGAGATAATATTCATTTTGGCTCATCAGCTTGTGGTTTCGAAGTCTTAACTCCTGCAGATAATCAAAACATTAGCTTGTCTTCTGGTGGTTTTACTACTTTGGTAAAATATACTTTTGGAAACGGAGAGTCTTGCGGTTGGAGTACTTTTGAGGGATATGCAGGTTCTGTTAAGCTGATAGACTTAGATACTGGAAATATTTTTGCGAGCGGTGTTGATGTTGGTCAGGGGTCTGGTTTACACTTTATTTCTTCATCAAATTCAGATCCAGATAATATTTATTCGGGTACATGGTATTTCTTAGCCAATCTTCAGATAAGTGAAGAATTACCGCCAACTAATTTTGAAAACTTCTATCTTCACTACACTGAACACATTAGTGGAGAAGGTCAACTAATTCCAGATCAGTTGTTTATGCCTGTTAATGTTACACAATAGATCATTCAAAAACCACCCTCGGGTGGTTTTTTGTTTATCTTTAAATGAGGTGTATAATATCTTTGTAATGCGAATAGAAGAAGATGTGAAATTAGATTATTCTGATGTCTTGCTCCGGCCGAAACGTAGCACGCTGTCTTCTCGCAAAGAAGTAGAGCTCGAAAGAGATTTTACTTTCTATCATTCTCCTAAAAAGTGGCGTGGACTTCCAATAATGACAGCCAACATGGCGACATGTGGAACTTTTGAAATGGCGCGAGTTTTGTCTTCTCATAAAATAGTTACAACTTTTCATAAATATTACACAGTAGAAGATTTTGAAAAATTCTTCAAAGATTTTTCTGCGCCTGACTATGTGGCATACACTCTTGGGATTCGTGATGAAGATTTTCAAAAACTTCGCGAGATGAAAGAAAAAGATTTGCTAAAAAAATTTTCGTTTATTTGTATCGACGTGCCAAACGGATATCTGCAAAGATTTTTAGAAAGTATAAAAGAGATTAGAAGTATGTGTCCCGAGCATATTATTATCGCTGGCAACGTGGTGACAAATGAAATGACTGAAGAGATAATTTTGGCTGGAGCAGATATTGTAAAAGTTGGTATTGGTCCAGGCTCGGCGTGTACGACACGTCGAATGACCGGTGTTGGATATCCGCAACTCTCTGCTGTTATAGAATGCGCTGACGCAGCACATGGTGTGGCAAACGAAAGAGGTGTTGGGAGAATTATTGCCGACGGCGGACAACAGTTTCCATCTTGCGTTGCAAAAGCATTTTGTGCTGGAGCGGATTTTAATATGTTTGGATCGATGTTTTCTGGTTTTGAAGAGTCTGGCGGTGAGACCGTTGAAAAGGATGGAAAAAAATT
>CAZOPP010000052.1:0-2973 GCA_964581875.1 uncultured Candidatus Saccharibacteria bacterium | reverse complement strand
AGTACAGAACATTTTCCTTGCGGTCAGTTTTGTTTTTCTCTAAAACCGCAATTCCAACCCGCTCATACCCTGGATCTATACCGATTATTTTCATATATTCTATATTCTAAAACAAATCATACTTTTTAATAAGCTCTTTGGGGATGTAAAAATTTTCAGAGATTCTTTTTCTAATTTTCTTAGCTTTATCTTTATTATTTTCTATTACCAACTTAACTTTTTGTTTTTCAGAAATAATACCCCTAAGTCTTATTTTAATACTTTCAAAAGAAATATCTTGAGAGAATAATTCATCTATTTTTTCCATAGACTTTCTAGAAATTTTTGTTGTGACAATATAGTCTTGTACTACTGTTACATAGTCATTAAAAATCTTTTTATTTGATAGGTCGATTTGAAGAAATTCTCCTCCAAAGTTTTTCTTATATTCTTTTTCTATCGGACTTGTATCGCCTAATCTTAGGTATCCATATCTTTTCTCTTGATTAAAACTTTTTAAAAATTTCTCCTGACTCTCCTGTCTGTCTTCTAGAAAGGTCCAAATCTCATGTGGGTTATAAAAAAAAGCAGGGAAGTCGCCAAATTCATCTAATGCTATTAATACGTGCTTCCAGTAAGCATCTAAATGAGTTAGTGAATTAAATGTAAAAGATGCAGACTCGCCCTGCTTCAAATCTATATATTTTTCTTTTCCACCCAGTATTTGGATTAAATTTTCAGCCCACTCTCGACTAACTACAAAATTTTTATTCTTTTTTATTAAAATTCCATTAGCTGTAAGTTTCTTGAGGGCCTTATAAACTCCCTGAATCGTTACTCCCTTATCTGTATTTCCTAAATGAGACCTTAAGCTCTTGGCGGTACCCTCTTTTTCAAGAAAATACAAAACAGCAATTTCTTCAATGTTGTTGTTTTCTAACGGTATCATGTCTGTAAGTATATCAAAATTTAAACTAAAAGTTTAATAATATGTCTATTTAGCCATATATTTTGATAATGTCAAGTTTTTAATATATGCTTTACTCAGAAACAAAAACAACAACCATGGAAAAGTACCTTGATAACTCTAAGTGGAACGATATTAACACCACGTTCTTGCCACTAGCTGACGTTAAGGCAAGTATCAAGCTAACTGATGGAAACATCATCGAAGCCTCTGGTTTCAAGCTTGAAAAGCGTGGAAAAACTGAATTTCATGCCTGCGTCAGTACGCAGGTTGGATGCAAGTTTGGGTGTAAAATGTGTGTTTCGGGTAAAAACGGATGGAAGAGAGACCTTAGCGTGGCTGAGATACTCCACCAAATAGAACATGTTTGCGAATTGATGGAAGTTGAAAAACTCCATCATATTGTATTCATGGGTATTGGGGAGCCTCTTGATAATCCTGTGTTTGCCGAAGCACTCGAGATGTTGATCAAAATTGATCCTTGGTATGCCGGAAGGCTTTCGTTTGCCACGGTCGGCACACTACACAGATTGGAAGAATTTGCTGCAAAGCAGATCCCGCTCAATATGTTGTGGTTGTCGCTTCATGCACCAAACGATACCAAGCGGCTAGAACTAATGCCAATTGCGAAGAAGTTCAAAATAGTAGAGGTAATAGAAGCGGGTAGAAAATTTCGCCAAATCGCCAACGTTGGTGAGGTGCGAGTTAACTACTTGGTCTACCAAGGCTACAACGACTCGAGGCAGGACGCAGAAGAACTGGCTGAGCTCTTGATGGGAACCAAAGACGACTTAACTCTTCAACTTACAGAGCCGAATGGCGACGAGTTCAAGAGTTATCTTCCGGGAACCAAGGAGGATGTCGACCGGTTTATGTCCTACTTAAAGGAAGCGGGGGTGGTTAATACCATGTACCGTTTCCTCTCTGCGGGTAAGCTGGTTGATGGAAGTTGCGGAAGGCTCCTGTATACACCGAGTTCCACAGAGCAGGAAAAATCCAAACAAAGCTAGTCAAAGTCGCAGACAGACTAGCCTCTGGTTAGGGAACCGAAGGCCCCCTGAAACTGAAGATCGTCGCGATGACGAACAGCCTGAAGTGGACGAGACTAGCTCTCGTCCCCACTTTTGAGAAATTTATTAAGTTTAGATTTTTCAAAAATGGAAAAAATAATTAATGAAAAACAATATAATAATTTTGCAGAAGGATATAGTGAAAATATCCAACAGCTAAACAGTGTCTCTAGGGAGTCATTCTTTAGTGTTGTTGGGTCCGAACTTAAAGACAAGAGTGTTCTTGATGTTGCTTGCGGAGATGGGACAGATGGAAAAATCTACAAAGATATGGGCGCTACTTATACAGGAGTCGATGTCTCAGAAGAAAATATAAGAGTTGCAAAAACTTTAGACAATCAGTCAGAATTTTTAGTGGGTAGGGCAGAAGAGTTGGCTTTTACTAATGAATCATTTGATTTAGTAGTTTCCAAATATGCAATACAGAGTTTTTTGGATATTGAAAAGTTTTACAAAGAAGTTTATAGGGTTTTAAAACCAGGAGGTAAATTTATATTTTTAGGAACTCATCCAACCAGGCAGTTCATAGAAAAAAATAAAGTAAGTAAGGATTATTTTAAAAGTGAAATAGTGGAGTCAACAATATTTAACGGGAAGATAAAACTAGAAGAACCCAGTCATACATTTAATGAATATCTCTCAACGCAATTTCTAAAAGATTTTGATTTGAGATCTTTTATCGAAAAAGAAGAATTTCCGGGAGCTGATAGGATTGGAGAAGATAATTATCCGTGTTTTTTTATAGTTGAATCTGTTAAAAGATAATAAGAAAACCCCGCATCAAGTGCGGGGTTTTCTTCTGTCTATTTTTTTATTTTATTTATTCTGCATTTGTATAAACATCTTGGACGTCTTCGTTTTCTTCGAGGGCTTCTATGATTATAGAAAGTTTTTCTAAATCCTCATCACTTGCGCTCATTGTAGTATTTGGAGTCCACTCGCCTTCGGCATTTTTAG
>CAZOPP010000051.1:0-3071 GCA_964581875.1 uncultured Candidatus Saccharibacteria bacterium | reverse complement strand
TGGGCTGGGAGGAAGGAGAGGATGACGCCAGGTCAGCATGTCCCTTGATGTCTTGGGCTACACACATAATACAATGGGTAGGACAACGGGTCGCGACGGAGTAATCCTGAGCCAATCCTTTAAACCTATCCTTAGTTCGGATTGAGGTCTGAAACCCGACCTCATGAAGTTGGAATTGCTAGTAATCGCGGATCAGCTAAGCCGCGGTGAATACGTTCTCGAGTCTTGTACTCACCGCCCGTCAAGTCAAGGGAGCCGGGGGTACCCGAAGTCTGTGCATTCGCATGGCCTAAGGTAAATTCGGTGACAGGGACTAAGTCGTAACAAGGCACGGGTAGCGGAAGCTGCTCGTGGAATAATTCAATTTGAGTGCTTTTACATTTTGTAAAAGTAGAGTCGGTCTCGACACTATGTCGAGGAGCCTTGGTTAGAGGAATAATAATCTAACTCCATGCTCTTGTGGATAAAAGAGACAAAAACCTAGACGCTTCGCTTGCGAAGCGTCGGGTAGAACGAAACAGAATACAGTATATTATTCTTTCTTTTAATAAATGCATCGCTATTTAGTTTTTAAATAAAAGAAAAATCCGCGAAAGCGGATTTTTCTTTTTTCAGACTTTATCTATTTACAAAATTTAAATTATGATATAATAATAAAGTAAATAAATCAGATATTCCCATTAATATTAATTAAAGTTAAAAGTATCCGCCTTTGCGGAATTGTTTATGGAAAAAGTAGAAAAAAAAGATAAAGTTATGAAGACATCTCTTATTATTTTGGTTGTTGTTGTGGTTGTTTTTGCCGGTGCTCTTATTTTCGCTGGTAAAAATGCTTCTATTGGAACAGAAAGCCAAGTTATGAGTATGGGTGAAAAAGCATCAAATAGATCAGAGCTTAAAAGTGTTATCGCAAATATTGGTGGAACCCACTTAACTGCTGCTGTTGCAAGTAAAGATGCCGACAGAAAGCAAGGACTTAGTAATGTAGTATCGATTAGTCCAAACGAAGGTCAAATGTTTACTTTTGAAAAAGAAGGATTCTATTCATTCCACATGAAAGACATGAAATTTGCTCTTGATTTCATCTTTGTAAACGATCAAGGAACTGTTGTTGATATTGTAAAGAATATTAGTCCTGAATACGATGGAACTATCACATCACAATACCCAGCTTCTGTGGTTTTCGAGGTAAATGCTGGATGGGCTGACCAAAATGAAATCGAAGTTGGGGATACCGTTGTTTCAACTACGCTTGATAAATAAATATTTTAAAAGTTTTTAAAGAAAAACTCTCAAAGTTTGGTATTTTGAGGGTTTTTTCTTTTACAAAAATCGGTTTAAAAAAGTTTTCAACAGGTAAAAAATCACTAAAATGATGATTTTTTAATTTTCATAATTTAAAGTTTTTTTTGTTCCTAAAAATAAGAGGTTTTTGGGATTTTTTTTGACCTTTTTTTGTTTTGATTGTATTTTCTTTTTATCTTGCTTTTATCCTAAGAATTCAGATTTACCGTGCTATCATATAAAAACATTAATCATTATTTTGATCACCTAATGACAAGCACATCTACAATTTCTTACGTAAAAAAGAGAAGTGGAGAAGTCCACCCTTTTGAAGTTGAAAAAATCACACAAGCTGTTTTAAAAGCAATGCTTTCTGTTAATCATGGCCAAAAAGATGACGCAGAAATTGTCACAGAAAAGGTTCTTAAAAAGCTTGAAGAAGAAAAATTTGTTTGCGGACTAGACTCTTTTTGTCCAGATGTTGAACACGTGCAAGATTTGGTAGAAGAGGCGCTGATGTCTAGCGAATTTCACGCTGTAGCAAAGGCATATATTTTATACAGAAAAGAAAGAGCTGATCTTCGAAAGAGAGATTTGTTTAAAAAGAGAGTTAGTCTAAAGCCTTACGAATATCCAGAACTTTACGAATACACACATGCTATTAGGCACTCATATTGGATTCATACAGAATTTAATTTTGTCAGCGACGTCCAAGATTTCAAAGTAAATGTTACTGAAATAGAAAAAAACGCTATCAACAACGCAATGCTTGCAATTGCACAAGTTGAAGTTGCGGTAAAAACTTTCTGGGGTGATCTTTATAAAAGGATGCCAAAGCCAGAAATTGGCGCTGTCGGTGCGACATTTGCAGAATCAGAAGTTAGACACACCGACGCGTATTCTCACTTGCTTGAAATTTTAGGATTAAATGAAAGTTTCCGAGGAATACAAAATATTCCAGCTTTGGTTAACCGAGTAAACTATCTTGAAAAAGCGATTAAAAATTCTCGAAGTGAAGATAACAAAGAATACACACAATCAATCCTTTTGTTTTCTTTGTTTATTGAACACGTTTCTCTTTTCTCACAGTTTTTGATCATAATGTCGTTTAACAAACACAAGAATTTATTTAAAGGAATTTCAAACGCCGTAGAAGCCACGTCAAAAGAAGAACAAATTCATGGACTTTTCGGAATAGACATAATCAACATTTTGAAAGAAGAACACAAAGAATGGTTTGATCAAGAATTTGAAGACGCAATAGTAAAACAATGTCACGAAGCCTACGAAGCAGAAAAAATAGTTGTCGATTGGATATTTGAAAAAGGAGAACTTGAATTCATGCCAAAAACAGTCGTTCTGGAATTCATAAAGCAAAGGTTTAATAATTCTTTAGAAAGTATTGGGATTAAAAAAATATTTGATGTCGACCAAACTTTCCTAAAAGAATCAGATTGGTTCTACGATGAAGTTATTGCAACAAAACACGGTGATTTCTTTAACAAACGATCAATCAATTACGACAAAAGAAGCAAGAGTATTACAAGCGAGGACTTATTCTAATTATTAACTTAAATAAAAATTGTAAATATGTATTGGCTAAACGAAAACAGTAAAAAATTTTTATCAAAGGGATACCTGATGGAAGGGGTAACAGCTGAAGAGCGAATTAGAGAGATAGCACAAAAAGCAGAGAGCTATCTTAATAAACCTGGTTTTGCCGATAAATTTTACGATTACATGTCTCGAGGATTTTACTCTCTTGCTTCTCCTGTTTGGTCAAACTA
>CAZOPP010000050.1:0-3108 GCA_964581875.1 uncultured Candidatus Saccharibacteria bacterium | reverse complement strand
ATGTGATCAAACAAAGCTTTTGCTTCTGCTTTTGTTTTTGCTGTAGTTGCAATAGTTACCGCCATTCCGAAAACATCTTTCAATTCTTCATCACCTGTTTCTGGGAAAATAGTGTGTTCTCGAACTCCAAGAGTTAGGTTTCCAATATTGTCGATAATTTTTGAATCAACACCTCGGAAGTCTTTTGTTCGTGGAAGAGCAATGTTTATAAGTTTATCAATAAAAGAATACATTTTTTCTCCTCGAAGCGTTACCATCATACCGATTGGCTCACCTTGTCTAACTTTGAATTGAGCAATAGATTTTTTTGCTTGTCGCATCGCTGGCTTTTGTCCTGTAATTTTTGCAATTCTGTCTGCGATAAAAGTGTTTTTGTTTTTATCGTTTCGCATTTTTGAACCAGTTCCCACAGAAACAACAACCTTTGTGATTTTTGGAGCAGCCATAGAATTTTTATAGCCAAATTCCCCTTTCAAGGCGTTATACGAATCTTTAATTTTTTCTTTTACTGTTTTCATAATATTTATGTGGGTTATATAACAAAACTATTTCTTTGATTTTGCTGTCTTTTTTGGTGCGTCAGCAAGTTTTACGTTTGAAATATGGATAGCAGCAGGAATTTCGATAATTTGTCCTGGTTGCTTTGTTCCTTTTGCTTTAGTGTGTCGTTTTTTTATTGCAATACCTTCTACAATAACTTTTGACTCAGCACTTAAAACGCGAAGAACTTTTCCCTTCTTACCTTTATCACTTCCTGTGATAACTATTACGTTGTCGTTTTTCTTAATCATAAAATTATAGTACTTCAGGTGCTAAAGAAACAATTTTTTGGTATCCAAGTTCACCAATTTCTCTTGGAATAGGACCAAAGATTCTACCCGCTTTTGGTTCTTTCTTTCCTTTATCGATAATAACAACTGCGTTGTCATCAAAACTGATATAAGAACCATCCTTTCTTCTGAAAGGTTTTCGTTGTCTTACGACAACAGCGTGGTGAACATCTTTTTTCTTGATCATTTTTCGAGGTTCTGCCGACTTTATAGAAATAACAACCAAGTCGCCGATTTCTGCATATCGTCTTTTTGAACCACCAAGCACTTTGAAAACTTTGGCGTCTTTACCACCTCCGTTGTCTGTTACTTTTACATTTGAGCCGTCTTGTATCATAAAATTATTGTTATTTCTTTATAACAAATCTCTTTGTTTTAGAGATTGGTCGTACTTCTTGTATTTCGACCTTATCGCCCACAGCCGCTGAATTTAGCTCATCGTGAACTTGATATTTCTTATCTTTCTTGAAGAACTTGTGATATTTAGGGTGCTTAACGAATCGCGCAACAGAAACAACCGCAGTCTTGTCGTTCTTTGTTCCCACGACAACTCCGCGCAATATCTTTGGATTTTTAGTTTTTGTATCTGTTGTTTTCATATTTAAATTATTTACTTAATTCTCTTTTTTTGATTTCAGTCAAAATTTTTGAAATGTCTCTCTTTAGATTTGATTGCTTTTTCGTATCTTTGTTTCCTCCGTGCGAAAAAGTAAATTTAATCTTTTGGAGATCCGCTCGTCTGCTTTGCAGTTCTTTTACGAGCTCATCGTTTTTCATTTTGCTAAAATCTTTTGTCATATTATTTATGTTCTCTTGAAACTATTCTTGTCTTAACAGGTAGTTTTGTTCCAGCTTTTCGAAGGGCTTCTCTTGAAATAGCTTCTGAAACTCCATCTACTTCAAAGATCATTCTTCCTGGTCTTACCTCAAAGCAATATCCTTTAAGGTCTCCTTTACCTTTACCCATACCAACTTCAGCAGCTTTTGCAGTTATTGGTCTGTCTGGGAAAATTCTGATCCAAATCTTTCCAACCTTTGTCAGCTCTCTTACAAGTGCTTTTCTGGCTGATTCGATTTGATTTGAAGTGATTCGTGAAGGAGATTCTGCCTTAAGACCATATGAACCAAAGGCAAGAGTAATACCTCTTGTATCAGGTCGCAAAAGTCGCGCAGGATTCTTTCTGCCTCTTTGCCATTTTCTGAATTTTACTTTCTTTGGAAATAACATGGTAATTTAATTATTTTTTATCTTTATCAAAAACTTCTCCTTTGTAAATCCAAACTTTGATACCGATAACACCGTATGACATATTAGCTCTCTCACGAGCAAAGTCAACATCGGCTCTAAAAGTCTGAAGAGGAATACTTCCCTTCTTTACATATTCTGTTCTCGCCATATCAGCACCGTTTAGACGACCTCCGATAAGGATTCTAGCTCCTTTTACTTCTCTAACAGCCATAACTTTTTCAAGTGTTTGCTTTAGAACTCTTCGGAAAGGTAATCTTTTTTCAAGACCTTCTACAATAGAAAGCGCAACGATCTTTGCATCAGCATCTGGATTTGAAACTTCAACAATATCAACTTTTAGATCTTCTGGAATAGCAATATCGTTCTTTCTCATCATTTTTAGAAGATCGTCTTTTAGTTTTTTAGCACCTTCACCTTGTCGGCCGATAATAACACCAGGTCGTGATGTTTTGATTATTACTCTGATACCGTTTCGACTTCTTTCAATTTCAATAACAGAAACAAAAGAGCCTTTTAGTTTCTTCATCAAATATTCTTTAATGAAAATATCTGCTCTCAAAAAGTCTGAGTATTTTTTATCAGTAGCAAACCATCGAGATTTCCAATCTCTAAGTATTACCATTCTATGTGAATATGGGTGAACTTTCTTTGACATAAATTATTTATTATCCGCCTTTGGCGCTACTTTTTTAACAGTTTTTTTTGCGACCCCTGCCCGGCTACTTTTAGTAGAAGGGTTTTTAGCAACCTTTTTCTTTGCTGGTGCTTTCTTTTCTGTATTTTCAACCTTTTTTGAATTCTTTTTTGACTTCATCAAAGAAGCGTCAGCCAAAGTAACAACAATATTACTTGTTCTTTTGTTGATTCGGTAAGCTGAACCTCTTGCTCGTGGTCGGTATCTTTTTAGAGTAACACCTTGATTGATTTCAATATTTTGAACGAAAAGTTCTTGATTTGCATCAAAATTTTCTTTTGCGTTTGAAGCTGCAGAAGCTATTAGTTTTTCGATAACTTCAGTTGCTCGTTTTG
>CAZOPP010000049.1:0-3170 GCA_964581875.1 uncultured Candidatus Saccharibacteria bacterium | reverse complement strand
CTTCTGTGCTGAAAGCCAATTTTTCTTCAATCTTTTCGTTTACGTTAATTTTTACATTGTAAAGTTTGTCTCCAGGCAGGGAGTCTGTCGATGCATAAGACACACCACTTCCACCTACAACAATAAGTGCTATCAAAACAAGAGAAACAGCTTTTCCTAGAGCTTTGAAAGTGAAGATTGAGAAATAAAAAGTTTTTTTAGGAACATGAACTTCGCTTCTTATTGGGTTATAAGAAATGAATTGTTCAATTCGGTATCGCAAAGTATCTTTCTCTTTTTCAGAAAGACTTATCATTTTTAGCATCTTTATAAACTTTTTCATTTTCTTATTCATATTCTCTAATTATCTTTTTTAATTTCTCGACCCCTCTGTGAATCATTACCGATGTGTGATTTTGTGATTTATCTAAAATTTCACTTATTTCTTTAATACTCATTTCTTCGACATATCTCATCAAAAGTATTTCTTTGTATTTTTCGTCAATCTTTTCGATGGTCTTCAACAGTTTCTGTCTATCTTTTTCTTTATCAAAATTCTTTTCTTTTTCTCCTAGGACATTTTCTTCTTCTGTAAAATCAACTCCAGCTTCCATTATTTCGTCCAAAGAAGATGACTTCTTTTTTCTTCTGTGGTCGACGATTAAATTTTTGGCGACCCTGTAAAGAAAAGCCTTAATGTTTTCAACTTCTTCGCCCTTTTGAAGATATTGCCAGGTTTTTGTGAAAGTATCTTGAGTAATATCCAGGGCAATTTCTCTATTAGATGTCTGAAAAAGGCTATATCTAAAGATTGCGTCAGAGAATTCCTCATAGCTTTCCATAAAGACTTTTTCTATTTTATCGTTCATTTCCTTCATAAATATAGACGTTTTAGACCTATTTTTATTACAAAATAGTGCTGTAAATTGATTCTAGCACGAAAAACCGATAAAACCTTTACTTTTATGGGTTTTAATCATTTCAGACTCTTTAGTTTTTTAAAATCCTTAATTAGAACTTCCCGCATGTTGCCGTTGTAAAGTGCGGCGGCCGGGTGATAGAGTGCGAAGAAATTTTCCACTTCAAAATCTTCCATTTTATTTTTTAGAAATTTTCCGTGAACTTTTGAAATTTGTTCTTTTGGGAAAAATCGGTTCAAGGCGTGTCTGCCAAGTGTCACGACAACTTTTGGTTTTATAAAATTTATTTCTTCTATAAGCCAGGGAAGACATTCTGAAATTTCTTCTGGTTTTGGGTCGCGGTTGTTTGGTGGTCGATATTTAACCACGTTTGTTATATAAACGTCATCTCTTTTTAGTTTAATACTTTCAAGCATTTCGTTTAAAAATTTTCCAGATCTTCCGACGAAAGGCAGTCCAGATAAATCTTCTTCTTTTCCTGGAGCTTCACCAATAAATACAATTTTTGCAGAAGGATTTCCATTGCCAAAAACTGGACCGGTGGCAGACTTTTTTAATTCGCACCTGTTTTTCTTATGCCACTTTTTGTTTATTTCGTTTAAATTTTCTATATTCATATTTAAAATGTGTTAAAATTATTGTACTAAAATTTATGTCAATAGAAAATCATTCAAAACCTGGCCCAGAAAGCGATAAAAATCTTAAAAAAGAGTTACCTGTGCTAGAGACACCAGATCTTTTGACTGGAACAGAACAGGAAAAAATGTTGAAATTAGAAGAATATTTTTTGCAATATAAGGATAAAGCTACAAATGAAATAAAATCAGGTTTTATCTTAGAATATCAGGATTTTGTTAAGAAAGTTTTAGGACGCAAAGATTTAGATGGTGAATATTTTGATCTTGGTCTTGATCCTTATAGTGCCGTTGCCGGAGAAACATTCTCTAAAATGTACTTAAGAGAAAATAAAAATTTCGATGGAAGTGATGCCATTTTTACACCAAGAACAGTCTTAACAGATTTAGATCACACTGATAAATATAGAATATATAAATCAAAAAAAGTGCCGGGTTTAGAAATTATAAAAAACTTTTTTTCAAGGATTAATCTAGTAGAGGATGAAGAATTTGGAAACATTGATACAACTTTTGGTTTCTATAATGCAAATTTTAGCGGAGAGCCATTTAAAAATAATAAAAAAATAATACCAATGGGTGCTGTCGGTATTGATCATAAGGTTTTAGAGGAATCTCAAAATCATCCAAAAGAATTTAATCCAGTACTAGATCGTTTATCTCAAATGTCTATTTGGTTTAATCACGACATGTTGTCTCATGGCTCTTTTTTGCCAAATCAAAACTTAGATCGGTCACTTAATCGTTTACAAGATGGTGACCCAGGTCATGAATACTATCAAGCATTTGGTGATCAAAATTTTGAATATGGTAAAAAAAATGAAGAAGGTGAAAGAGATAGGGTTTTTGCTGGAGAGCTTTGGTCAATGTCATTTCAAGCTGATATTTTGAATGAAATAGAAAGACGACGCCCTGCAGTGGGTAAGTTTTTACGCATGCATTTAAATTCTTTTTTGCGAGATGTTGATGTTTTGGCAGAGTCAATACAAGATAAAAAATACGGTAAGATTATTTCAGAATATTATAAAAAACTTTATTCGTTTATGTTTTTCCGAATAGTTAATCCTAAAGTTTTTTTTCAAAGTAATGTAGAAGGAAATGAAAGAATTAAAAATAACAGAGAGGTTTTAGAAAATTTACCCGATTATGAATTGTCTACGCGAGAAAGTTTGCATGGTGCTAAGGGTCTAAGGGTTGCAAAAGAAGATGGGTATTTTGACTATGTTCCACATAGAGTTTTTCTTCAAACAATGGATTCTTCTATGGAAGATGGTGAGTTTATTATGAAAAAGGTGGCTAGTTTTAAAGATAATGGAAAACCTGACGAGGAAACACTAATTTTTATTCGCTCTAATGAAGAAAATATGAAAAAGTGGGTCGATGCCATTTTTAACTATATTTTTCTTCAAGAATTTAAGGGTTTTGATTATATTTCTCATATTTCTAAAGATTCCCCAGAAACATTAAAGCTTGTATCATCTTTTGCGCAAGGAGAGATAAAATTTGATGATATTAAAAAAAGACTCAATGAGCTCGGATTAAAAAATAAGATTTTAGAAGATAGATTTTTCAGAGAAAGAAAAAAAGAAAGAGGCGCGGATGATTAATTTTCTTTTATTTATATTTCTGTTAAAAT
>CAZOPP010000048.1:0-3367 GCA_964581875.1 uncultured Candidatus Saccharibacteria bacterium | reverse complement strand
GTATAATATAGCATATTCAAGAATTTTTGTCAAGCCCATAAAGCTACTCTAAAACACCTCCAAATAGCCAATTTTCCCCTTATAAAATATGGCATTTTATTGACATAGAGTATAATTAAACGCGTATGAGTGTCCTATTTAACGAAGATAAACAACAAAAACAAATTGACCTTCTTCGAATGAACGAAGAAGAAGATTTAGCAAAAACCCTTGCTTCGACAAAATACAATGTTCCCTACATCGATCTAACAAAAGTTGTTATTGAAAATGACGCCCTAAAAACAGTCCCCGAACAAGAAGCAAGGGAAATTGAAGTCGCGCCTTTTAATATTGCAGGAAAAAAAGTTTTGATTGCAGTTCATGCGCCAGAGCGAATGGAGGTTTTAAATCTTAAAAAAACTCTCGAGAGAAAAGGATACAAGGTGATCTATTTCATGGCTTCTAAAAAAAGTCTTGAAAAAGTTTGGGAAAGATATGAAGAAGTTTCTCAAGCAGAAAAACTAAAAGCAGGAAGTCTTAGTATTTCTGGAGACACACTTTTGAAAACAGCAGAGCGGATAAAAAAACTTGAAGATATTGAAAAAGAAGTTCAAAATATTTCTGACACAACAACAACCCACAAAGTTTCAAAAATAATTGAAGTAATTTTTGCTGGAGCTATCGCACTGAAAGCATCTGATGTTCATATCGAACCAGAAGAAGACGGCGTTCAGATTAGAATAAGACTCGATGGAATTTTGCACGAAGTTTTAAATCTTGATGAAAAAACTTACAACCTGATAAATTCAAGAATAAAATTAATTTCTGGATTAAAACTTTCAAAGAACCAAGCACAGGACGGAAGATTTTCTATTTGGCTTAACGAGTACGAAGTTTCAATGAGAACTTCTGTTATCCCTGGAGCATACGGCGAAGGAATTGTTATGAGAATTTTAAATCCTCAGTCGATTATGGTTCCGATGGAAGCGCTAGGTATTGAGAAAAAACTTTTTGATATTATCGAACGTGAAATTTCAAAACCAAACGGACTTATTATAATCACAGGGCCGACAGGATCAGGAAAAACAACAAGTCTTTATACTTTCTTGCAAAGAATTTATTCTCCAGAGATAAAGATTTTAACTATAGAAAATCCGATAGAATACCACCTAGAAGGAATTACTCAAACTCAAACTGACCACAAAAAAGGTTACGGATTTTTGGAAGGACTACGTAGCGCCCTTCGGCAAGACCCAGACGTTATCATGATCGGAGAAATTCGAGATGGCGAAACTGCGAAGATTGCGGTTGAATCTTCACTGACAGGACACATGGTTTTTTCAACTCTTCACACGAACAACGCAGCCGGCGCCGTTCCAAGATTAATCGATCTTGGAGTGAATCCCAAAATTCTTGCTTCTGCTCTGTCTCTATCAATCGCCCAAAGACTTGTTAGAAAACTTTGTCCGCATTGTAAACAAAAAAGAGAAGTCACAAAAGAAGAAAATGAAATTATTGGAAAAGTTTTGAAAACTGCAGAAGGTCTTGGAAAAGATTTGGCGTCATACGGAGTAAAGGCAGATCAAAAAATCGAACTTTGGAAACCTGTCGGATGTGCAAAGTGCAACAATATTGGATACAAGGGACGTATTGGGATTTTTGAAGCAATACTTTCTGATGATGCAATCATAGACAGCATGCCGATGAATCCAAGTGAAGATGAAATCAAAACAATAGCAAGCGCTCAAGGAATTCTGGATATGAAAGAAGATGGATTGGTAAAAGCGGTGAGCGGAATAACCACAATAGAAGAAGTTAAAAAAGCGGTTGATATTTATGAAGAGGTTAAGTTGAAGGAATAAAAAGAAAGGGCCGGCGCGAAGCGCCGGCCCTTTCTTTTTATTTATTAAAGATCCACAAACCTCCAAATAATCCTTTTTCTTGCAAAACAAGAAAAGTAATGAAATCTCAAAGGATGGCCGCAGTAACTCCGCCGAAACGGTAACCATTGCGTCCTTATTAAAGTCATAGAGACAAAGCCTGATTACTTAGAGGTTTGTAAACCCTTATCAAAGTAGGTAGATACTATATCATGATGAAAATTCTTGTAAAGCACTTATTTAAATAAGTGCTAGACATTTCGAGTAAAATTACCCAAAAATGCTTATATAAAAACAAAAAATCACAAAAAGTGATATAATATTTGCAACGTATTTAATGTACGATAACTAAAGACTAGCATAAATAAATTAATATGTCAAGTGATACTCCTAACAACCGAGAATTTAAAAGCGATAGCTTTTTAGATAGCACACTTCGCCCAGGCAAGTGGGATGATTATGTTGGGCAAGAAAAAATAAAACAAAATCTAAAAATCTTGCTTCAAGCAGCCGAAGAAAGAAACCATGTTCCAGAACATATTCTTTTTCATGGACCACCAGGACTTGGAAAAACAACTCTCGCTCACCTGATAGCAAAAGAATCTGGAAAACAAATGAAAATAACTTCTGGTCCAGCCATTGAAAAAGTTGGCGATCTTGCTTCTGTTCTTACAAATCTTTCACCTGGAGATATTTTATTCATCGACGAAATACACAGACTAAACAAAATGGTTGAAGAAGTTCTCTACCCTGCCATGGAGTCTGGTGTTCTCGATATAATCATCGGAAAAGGTCCGTCAGCCAGAACTATTCAGCTCGATCTTCCGCCTTTCACGCTCATCGCCGCAACAACTCGTCCAGCACTCATCTCTTCCCCGCTTCGGTCTCGTTTTTCTGGCGGAGTTCACAGACTTGAATTTTATACAAACGATGAAATGAAAAAAATCGTTAAAAGGGCCAGCTCTCTTTTGGAAGCAGAAGCAGATGACGAAGCTGTCGATGAAATAGCAAAACGCGCAAGATTCACACCACGAACTGCAAACTATTTTCTAAAACGTGCTCGTGACTACGCTCAAGTTCAAAAAGAACCAATCAAAAAAGAAAATGTAAAAAAAGCTCTTGAACTTTTAGGTGTGGACGAACTCGGACTTTTCGATTCTGACAGAAATATTTTAAAAGTTATTATCGAAAAGTTTAATGGCGGACCAGTTGGACTTGGAACTCTTGCAGCTGCAACAAGCGAAGAAGAAGCGACAATAGAAGAAGTTATCGAACCATATTTAATACAACTTGGACTTTTAGAAAGAACACCACGCGGAAGAATGGCTACAGAAAAAGCTTATCAGCATCTAGGGATTAGGCTGTAGGCGCCAGGCTTTAGTTATGAAAACTTTTAAAGATTTAATAGTGTGGCAAAAATCAATGGATCTTGTGAGGCTTGTTTATACAACAACAAAATCATTTCCGATTGAAGAAAAATTTTCATTAACTAGTCAAATTCAAAGATC
>CAZOPP010000047.1:0-3398 GCA_964581875.1 uncultured Candidatus Saccharibacteria bacterium | reverse complement strand
CATCCGCCACGTGACATATATCGCACTGTTCCAAAGATTGGCCGAGGAAACCAAGCCCTGTCATGAACCCCGCCAATAGACCAAGCAATCCCTGCGTACCCATTTGGGTCACGTCCGTCGAGTTCATATTTGTCATTTAGATAAATTGCAATCTTCATCGCGTCTTCAGGCGACTTTGTCCATTCCAAAATTTTCTTCGCCCAATACATACGCATATATCCGTGCATTTTCCCTGTCTTTACCATTTGTATTTGTGCAGCGTTCCAAAGATCATCGTGAGTCTTCCCTTCTTCAAACTGCTTTTTAGTATAAATATATTCTCTTTTATCTTTCTCGCCTTTTTCTAAAGATTTTTTTGCCCAATCAGGAAAACATTTTGGGTTGTCGTAATCTTTGTCATAAAAACAAAAATTATCAGAAAGTTCACGACGAACAACAAGTTCTTCGAGAAACGCACCAGCATGGTCTATTAGTGTCAACTTTCTACCTTCTGGAACCTTTGCTTTGTTTTTCGCGTGATGAATTATTTCTGTAATATTTTTCTTAGCAAGTTTTACAACTTCAAGTGCCACTCTTTGTGGAGCTATCATTCCGTAGTGTAAATATGGAGAAAGATTTGACTGAGCGTTTTCATTTGGATCATTTCGAAGATCTGCGTAATTCTGGATCACGTCTTTTAAAAATTTCTTTAGCATTTTATGTGCACCGTCTTCTCCTGTCGGTGCCCAAGACACCTCCGAAAGCGCGCTTTCAATTTCTTTTTTACTTAAAAGTTTTTCGAAATCATCACCTTTCACTTTTTCTTTAAAATCATATTTTGAAGAAGAAAGTTTTGGAAATTCGTCCAAAAATTCTGGCAAAAATTTATGTATTTTGGGACGAATTGTATATGCCCCGTATTCTTTTTTGTTTGATACGATCCAGGCCGGAACAATATTGTGAGAATCTACGCCATAGAAAGCGACGTTTAAATTTTTGCGAACATATTCATTCCAAGCTCTTGGAGCTTTGAGCGGATAAAAATCTGTAACAACAGCTCCAGCAGAAATTTTCTCTGCAAAATCTTTTACAAGCTTTCCGCTTTCTTTTCCATTTTCATCCACCAAAACAAAAAACGAAATATTCTTCTTTGCCAAATTTTCTTTAATTTTTTGCAACGCAGAAATTTTAAAAACAAGCTGTCTGTTTTGACCACCCAAAAATCCTGGGACCAAATTGTAAACAACTACAACCGGAACTTTTTGCATATCTGCTAAACTTTTTGCATACAAAAAAGACCAATTATCTTGGATTCGCATTTCACGATTCATCCAATACAAAATTGGTCCTTCTGAAATTTCTTTACTATTTAATTTTAATACGCGTTTTTCATTCATTTTAGAAATTATCTGGCAAACAGAAATTATTTATCGCCGATCTCGTGTTCGGACCAACAATACCATCAACTAGAAGTTTATTCTCTTCTTGACGATTATTATTTAAAACAGACTGCAATCTTTTTACACCAATCTCAGTTAAAGGTCCAAAAATTCCGTCTATCGGACCAGAAGCCTCAAAATATTCTGCCCTGAAAAGATTGTTTACAAAACCTTGAAGTTTAGAAACTTCTGTCACAACACCACTATTGTAAGAACTATAAGATCCATCTTTGTCTTTTGTCTTCATAAAATCTACAAAAAGTGCATTGTCGCAAATATTATACGGACTATTTTCCGATTTAAACATCGCCGGAAATCTTTCAACAATTTTATAAGCTTCTTCGTATTTACCCATTTCTACAAGATTTCTAAATCGCGCATATGAGGTTGTGCCTGTTTGGGCTCCACTACCACTAGTAGACACTTCACATTCTGCTGTATCAAAAGTTTTATCCTCACCATATCCAACACCGTCAGAATTTATCGCAAAAGATCTATAATGATACGTTGTACCACAATTAACAGATGCAGGCATACTAAAACCTAAGTTAAATTTTTGAACTCTAGTATTTCCGCTATCTACAACATACATGTTTCCCAGAGAATCAATATCCATACCCCACGGAGCGCTGAATTCTCCATCCTCTGAACCACCAGAACCGAACTTAGATACAAAATTTCCGTCTGAGTCAAATTTTTGAACGCGGTTATTATTTGAATCCGTAACATATATATCACCTGATAATCCTATCGAAATATCATAAGGACCATTAAATTCTCCATCTTCTGAACCAGATGAACCGAACTTAGATACAAAATTTCCGTCTGAGTCAAATTTTTGAACACGATTATTACCAGTATCTACAACATATATATTATCAAAAGAATCAATTACAATTTCAGAAGGAACACTAAACTGCCCATCACCAGGACCATTTGAACCAAATTGTGAGATGTAGTTTCCGTCTGAGTCAAATTTTTGAACGCGGCTATTATCTGAGTCAACAATAAATACATTTCCTAAGGAATCGAAAGTAATACCCCAAGGAGTAACAAACTGGCCGTCGCCAGAACCATTTGAACCAAACTGTGAAATATAATTTCCATCTGAGTCGAATTTTTGAACACGATTATCAGCATAATCAACCACATAAAGATTACCTAATGAATCAATTTCAATATCTATTGGAGCATTAAATTCACCGTCACCTGAGCCGATAGAGCCAAACTGTGAGATGTAGTTTCCGTTTGAATCAAATTTTTGAATATTTAAATTACTATAATCAACTACATATAAATTATTTTCAGAATCAACTTTTATATCAATTGGATAATTAAATTGCCCATCACCAGAACCAAGTGAACCAAAAACTGTAAAAAAGTCCGGATTGCCATCTTCAGAAACGGTCTGACCATAACTTAATGTTTCTCCAAATTGAAAACCGTAACTTGATACATCGAAGGGAAATTTAAAATATCCATTTAAAGTGGCAGAACTCTGGTTAGTGTTTGTTGCATCGAGAGTGCCAATCTCTGGCACCACACAAGAAAGAGTACTGAAAGTTTCATCATCTCCATAACCTGTTCCAGTGTCGTTTGTGGCAAAAGCGCGATAATGGTATGTAGTATTACAGACAAGAGATGTTGGTATTGAAATATCAAAACTTACACTAAACTTTTGAATACGCCCAGTTGTAATATCAGTAACGTATATATTACCATATGTGTCCACATCTAATCCATATGGTGCATTAAACTCTCCAGGACTAGAACCAGATGAGCCAAATTTTGAAATATAATTTCCATCTGAGTCGAATTTTTGAACGCGCCTATTTCCAGTTTCAGCTATATATATATTATCAAACTGATCAATAGTAATATAATTTGCAAAATTAAGCTCCCCGTCACCAGAACCAGATGAGCCAAACTGTGAAATATAGTTTCCATCTGAGTCGAATTTTTGAACGCGACTATTTCCAG
>CAZOPP010000046.1:0-3432 GCA_964581875.1 uncultured Candidatus Saccharibacteria bacterium | reverse complement strand
TCTTGTCTGTCTAATAGTATTCATAAATGGGAGGGATTTATGTATGTTATTATGTATTTTATTTTTATTGGTAAAGTTTTTGGAGTTATTTAAATTATGTTTTTTGTTTTAGAGAAAATTTTTTTTGATTTTGGACCAATTCTTTTTGGGGCGCTAGGTTTTTTCCTTGCTTCATATGTTTATACAAAAAAACACAAACAAGAAAATTTGGTTTGCCCAATGAACGGCAGTTGTGACGATGTTGTAAACAGTCGATATTCAAAATTCCTCGGACTTCCTGTTGAGGTTATGGGAATGATTTACTACGCATTCATCGTTTTGGCCTACACCGCAATTCATCTCTATCCAGAAATTATTGGTGATGTTTTTAAATTTTTTGTTACAGGTATAACAGTCGGAGCATTTTTCTTTTCTGTATATTTGGTCACAATTCAAGCTTTTGTTCTTAAAAAATGGTGCACATGGTGTTTGTTTTCTGCAGGATTTTCTACATTTATTTTTGTCACAGCAGTTTTCAATGCAGACTTTTCTTTGATCTTACTTCTAAAAGAATATAGAACCTTGATAATTGTTTTTCATGCGCTGTCGGCTGCTGTTGGTGTTGGTTCTGCAACAATCACAGATATTTTCTTTTTTCGATATTTGAAAGATTACAAAATATCAGAAAGTGAACAAAAAACAATGGAAACTCTTTCAGGGATTATTTGGGTTGCTTTGGGTCTTTTGGTTTTGACAGGTCTTGGACTTTTCATACCAGAATCAACAAAGTTTCTAGCTTCATCAAAATTCATAACAAAATCTTTTGCTGTTTTGGTTTTGATAATAAACGGGGTGCTATTGAACTTGATTGTTTCGCCAAAAATGATGCAAATAACTTTTGGCGATGACTTTAGTCATCAAAATATCGGACTTCATCGAATGAGAAAACTCGCTTTTGCTTTGGGCGGAATTTCAATTTCTTCTTGGTATACAATATTTATACTCGGCTCTTTAAAATCAATTCCTTTTACAGTTAAACAAGCTTTGTTTGGATATATTGTGCTTTTACTTTTGGCAATAATTGGCTCACAAATTTTTGATCAAATGATGATTAGAAAAAGAAAGAGGGAAATGGGAAATAAATAGTATGAATTTTGGTTTCAGTAAAATTTTTGAAAGAGGTAATAAAAAAGATTCGCCAGAAAGTGATGAAAAGATTTTTTCAGAATGCTTAATTTTCATAGAAAATTTTGATAGAAAAATGTCTGAAGCAGAAAAGCTTTTTGAAATGATTGATGAAAAAAACGACGAAATTGTTTTAAGAAAAATTGAAAGTCTCATTACCGACATGAAGTCAAATTTAAAACAACTTGAAGATTTGATTAGACAAACAAATGCTGGAAAAGACTATTTTCTTTTAGAAGAAACAGAGGATCGTGATTCTCTGGTCTTGGTTCAACAAAAAATCATAATCGAAAATACTCCGATAGAAAATTATATAAAAATGTCAAAAAGTTTGGATAGATTTATAAAAGATTGTCAGAGTAAAATATTTCCTTTAACTAGCGACTTGGAAAATTAAAAGGGTGAATCTGTTTACTTGGTGGTTTAATCCACAGTACTGCATATATACAAAAGATGTTAAAATTTACATATGCCAAATTTAAAATGTTTAATTTGCAAAGGTACATTTTATGCAAAACCATTTTTTATAAAAAAAGGTTTTGGGAAATATTGTTCTAATATATGCGCGGCAAGGGGTCGTAAAAAGGGAGAAGAAAGAGAGTGTCATTTTTGTGGAAAGATTTCTTATAAACAAAAAAGGGACATAAATAGATCAAAAAGCGGTTTTTTATTCTGTGGTAAAACATGTCAAACAAATTGGAGAAATAAATATTACTCAGGAGATAAACATTCTAATTTTAAGTTCGGACTTTATACATATCGTCGTGCTTTACAAAACAATTCTCGTAAAAAAGAGTGTACTTTGTGTAAAAAAGAAGATTTGCGTGTTCTTGCTGTTCATCATATTGATAAAAATAGAAAAAATAACAAGGTTGAAAATCTCTCTTGGTTGTGTCATAATTGCCACCACCTTGTCCATCATTATAAAAAAGAGATGGAAAGGTTTATGTCTATAATTAAAGACGTAAAATAATATGGTGGCTATAGTTTAGTGGTAAAACTTCGGTTTGTGGTACCGACATCGAGAGTTCAATTCTCTCTAGCCACCCACGAAAAATCTCTTTATATATTAAGGTCTTTTTAAGTTACCCCTAACGGGAACCCAGCTGGTATAATATTTACATGGAAAATTTTGAACAAAAGCCCGAAAATCCAATAATTGATTTATCTTTTGAAAAGAAAAACTATAAACCAGAAGCTGTGTCCTATGTCTTTAAGAATGTAATTGTTACGATAGACCGTTCTGGAAAAAACTATAAAAGGTTGCCAGAAGTGCAATTTGGAACCTTTGATGATAAATTAACTAAAGATAGTTTTAAAAAACCGGAATCAAAAAGAGAAGGCGTGGACATGAATTACGTTACTTCTTGCATCAAAGAAGCTTTAAAAGACGATGGTCTGAATGAGTTTTGGATTTATCCATTTGGTGATGATGATCCTGATAATAAAGAACGTAGAGAAAATGCAAGAATAAGGCTTTTTCAAAAATACTTTAACTTAGAACCTGCGGAAAATAACTTTGGATATATTATTAAGATATAAACCCCATAAGAAAAAGCTCGCATTTGTGCGAGACTTTTTCTTTTTAAATAACCGGAGACTCATAATTTTTATTTGATATAATTAATTCATTAAATTTATATTCATCAAAATATGACTATAGAAAAAGTAGATTTTAAATTGATAAAGTTTTTTAGAAAAATATTTGTTCCTTCGGCACGTTTCGGACTTTTTGTTGTCTTCTTCTGGTTTGGATTTTTGAAAGTCATCGGTCTTTCGCCGGCGAGCTCTGTTGTTCAAAATCTTTTTGAAAGCACAATTCCTTTTATGAGTTTTTCGGTTTTTCTTTTTATGTTCGGAGTTTTCGAATGTGTTATCGGTATTCTTTTTCTTGTAAAAGGTGCCGAGCGTGTTGTTATTCCACTTCTTTTAATTCACATGTTTACAACTTTTGGTCCGCTTGTTTTTCTTCCAGAAGAAACTTGGCAAAAGTTTTTAGTGCCAACTTTGGAAGGGCAGTATATAATAAAGAATCTGGTTTTAATTGCTGCTGCTATCGGTATTGCTGCCAAATTACATCCTATTAAAAAATAAAATGATCGAAGAGTTACACAAAACAGCCGACGAGCTTGCCAAAGACGGAAAGCTCGACAAAAGATTAAAAAGAAGACTTTCGTTTTTCAAAGTCCTTTCTTTTTTGTTCGGACTTATAACAGTTTACGATATTTTGTTTGAAGGATTTTATTGGTTCCATGTTTTTTTGGTTGT
>CAZOPP010000045.1:2310-3672 GCA_964581875.1 uncultured Candidatus Saccharibacteria bacterium | reverse complement strand
ACAAACGAAGGTTTTGAAATTATTAAATTATAAAATTACTTTGTTAAACAAAAGAGATAAAAGAATTTTAATAATTGAAGATATTTTGGCGCTTATCACGCTTTTTTCTCTTGTTGTTATTGCTCTTGAAACAGTTCCAGACGCAAAAGAATATATTTCTATTTTAAAAACAATAGAATATGTTGTGGTGGGAATCTTCACCGTCGAATACATCGCCAGAATTTCTTTTGCTAAAAATCCTTTTAAATATATTTTCAGTTTTTATGGAGTTGTGGATTTGATTTCAATTCTGCCGACGCTTGTTGGTGTGGGCGGATTTGTTTTCCTAAAATCTCTAAGAGTTATCAGAATTTCAAGATCACTTCGAATGCTTCGAGTTTTCAAATTTTCTGAAGTCGCGCACGATATTGATGCAAGAGAAAAGAAAGAAAGTGAAATTAATTTTTTTCTTTACATAAAATCACTTCTTTTGTTCACAGTTTTTTTCGGATCTTTGATATATTTGGCAGAATTTAATTATGGAGAACTTCACATGTTGCCAGATGCGCTGGTTTGGTCTTTCAAACTTCTTGTTGGAATTACACCTCTTATAGAACCAAAAACTATTTTTGGCGAAGCTGTGAAAGTGGCAAATATATTCTCAGGATTTTTACTTTTGGGAGTTTTGGTCTACATAATCCGCTCAAAAATCCTTGAAAAATTTTCAAGGTAAAATTAAAAAAAGAAAAAGCGTCGGACCCAAGGGTCCGACGCTTTTTCTTTTTCGTTTCCTAATTCTATCGATATATCGATAGAATTAGGTTTTGTGAGTTATTTTAAAAGTAAAAAGAGGGCGCCGAAGACGCCATCTTTTTACTTTTACCCCTACAAACCACTCTTTTTCATTTCTTCAATTATCTTCTTTTGCTCTTTTGTCAATTTTTCTGGAAGATTTAAATTAATAATTATCAAAAGATCTCCTTTATGAAATGTGCCAGCTGGAACACCTTTTCCTCGAACCCGAAGAATTTGTCCGTGTTTTATTCCCTTTGGAATTTTCACGCTAACTTTTCCATCGACAGTATCCACGTCGTACGTGCTGCCCAAAAGCGCATCGGTAATTTTAATCGGAATTTCTGTCACCAAGTTTATTCCGTCTTTTCGAAGGGTTGGATGTCGCTCGACAGACACGCGAATATGCAGATCCCCCGCTTGTCCACCTTCGAGCGGCTCGCCGTATCCTTCGACTTTCAAAACCTGACCATCTTCAATTCCTGGCGGAAAGGTGATATCAATCTCCTTCTTTTCTTTATACATTGCACTTTCCGAAGGAAGTTTGAACTTTTGAGAAAAACCAAGCACCGATTCTTTAAATGTTGCATT
>CAZOPP010000045.1:0-2210 GCA_964581875.1 uncultured Candidatus Saccharibacteria bacterium | reverse complement strand
AAGGAAGTTTGAACTTTTGAGAAAAACCAAGCACCGATTCTTTAAATGTTGCATTGGTGGTGATGGTGATCGTGCGCCCTTTTCGCACTCTACGACCAAACGGACTTCCACCTCCTGTGAACGCAGAAAAAATATCATTTAAATCAAATTCTTGACCATTACCAAAACCATCGAAGTTAACATTGAAGCCACCAAAATCGAATCCGCCGAAACCTTGACCTCCTTGTCCACCAAACTGCGGGCCAGCAGAACCAAAGCGATCGTACTGAGCGCGTTTTTGGTCGTCAGAGAGAACTTGATAGGCTTCGTTCACTTCTTTGAACTTCGCTTCATCACCAGTTTTTTTGTCTGGGTGATATTCGTGCGCGAGTTTCCGAAACGCCTTTTTAATCTCGTCTTTCGAAGCCGATTTTTCAACGTTTAATATTTTGTAATAGTCTCTTGACATTTTATATTTTATATGATATCATATTTACGAAAATCAACCTCCATGAAAAAGCTCATCAACTTCCGCAAGAATTTCCACAAAGCACCGAAGGAGATCCATCATGCCTTCATCGGCATGGGGATCGTCCTAGCGATCCTCATCATCGGTACGGTGACAGCAACCGTCATCGAACCCAGATCAGTGCTCGCCATCGGATTCATGATCTCCGTACTAGGCTTCATTGCCTTGATCGGATGGATGATCGAACTGGTGGAAAAGAACGTAATCGGCTTCATCGACAAGAAGCTGACCAGCGGTAAGGCTGCTGAGTAACACCAGCCACCGCATCGAACCTCCGCCCCGGCCCAACAGCCGGGGTGGTTTATTTTCTACTCCTTCTTATCATCCACCTCAGCGTCAATTGTATCATCTTTCTTTTCTTCCCCGCCTTGTGCTGCATCGCCAGTTTGTGCACCTGCACTAGCCATCGCTTCGTGAATCTTTTGCATTTCAGTCGCAAGTTCTTCTGTCGCAGATTTTATGGCCGCACCACCGTCAGTGTGTTCTGGCAATTCTTTCACAGACTTTAGCTTTGAAACTTTTTCTTCAACAGATTTCTTTACATCTTCCGGAACTTTTCCTTCAGAATCTTTCATTGCTTTTTCTGCAGTGAAAAGTGTCATTTCTGCCGTGTTTTTAATATCAGCCAAATCTTTCTTTTGTTTGTCAGCTTCAGCATTTAATTCTGCATCTTTTTGCATTTTCTTAATCTCTTCGTCAGTAAGACCACTCGACGCTTCGATACGGATAGACTGCTCTTTGCCCGAAGTTTTATCTTTTGCTTTTACATTCAAGATTCCGTTTGCGTCAATATCAAACGTCACTTCGATTTGCGGCACACCGCGTGGTGCTGGTGGAATTCCCTCTAACACAAATCTACCCAAAGATTTGTTGTCTCCTGCCATTGGTCGTTCTCCTTGGACAATATGGATTTCTGTTGAAGTTTGATTGTCGGCCGCGGTAGAAAATGTTTGTGATTTTGAAGCTGGGATTGTTGTGTTCTTTTCGATAAGTTTTGTCGCCACGCCTCCCAAAGTCTCGATACCAAGAGATAGTGGGATCACATCCAAAAGCAAAACATCTTTCACATCTCCTTGCAAAACTCCTCCTTGGATCGCAGCACCCAAAGCCACGACTTCGTCAGGGTTTACAGACAAGTTTGCTTTCTTATTAAAGAATTTTTCTACCGCTTCTTGAATAGCTGGCATACGAGTTTGCCCTCCAACCAAAATCACTTCGTTTATTTCAGAAACACTAAACGGTGAAGCTTCCATCGCGCGTTTTGTGATCTCCATTGCACGGTCGATAAATTCACGAGTCAGCTCTTCCAGTTCTGCACGCTTCATTGTGACCACCAAGTGAAGTGGTCCGGCTTCCCCGCTTGTGATAAACGGAATATTTATTTCTGTTTGTACGGCGGTCGAAAGTTCTATTTTTGCTTTTTCTGCTGCGTCATCGAGACGTTGTTTTGCCAAAGGATCTTTTCGCAAATCAACACCGTTTTCTTTTTGGAAACCTTCTGCAAGCCATTCCATTATTTTTTGATCAATATCTTTTCCTCCAAGGTGCGCATCTCCATCTGTTGATTTCACTTCGATTGTGTCTTCAGAAACTTCCAAAATTGAAACGTCATATGTTCCACCTCCGAAGTCAAAAACCACCACTTTCTCATCTTTCTTTTTATTAAATCCGTAAGCAAGAGCTGCCGCTGTCGGTTCGTTGA
>CAZOPP010000044.1:0-4073 GCA_964581875.1 uncultured Candidatus Saccharibacteria bacterium | reverse complement strand
AAAAGTAACAAAAACTCTAGACCCACACTTCACACCTAAAAACAATAGATTTTAAGTCAAAAAACCTGCAAACTCACAAAAACCAAAAGTGTACATACACTTTTGGTTTTTGTTTAAACAGTGCTGGTTTTTAAGACAAAATCTATTGTTTTCTTAACGGTGTTCTCGTGTAGGGTCGAAAGTGGCTACTTGAAATTTATTGACAAAATAAAAAATATAAATATAATTTTTATTAAAAATAGATCCAAATGGGACCAGGATACGGAATTAGTAAAAAGCTCGGAATTAAGCCCGAACCAGGAGAATACGAACGCCTCTTCGTCTTTCTCGTTCTCTTGGCTCTATGTTTGCTCTTTACTGGATAGCAAAATATGAGCCAAAACATGAGAAGAAGGAAGCCCCACGTGGTAAGTACTACATGCCGAAGTCCCCGACAACATCGGGGGCTTCGTTCGTTTTAGGGTCATTGCAAATAGATAAAATTTATGTAATTCTTTTATCTAGGAACCAGATGAAACTCTTTACATTTCGAAATGTCGATGAAGGACGCTACACACTGCGATAAGCTTTGGGGAGGAGTGTAAAACCGTTGATCCAAAGATTTCCGAATGGGGCAACCCATCCAGACTTGTCCTGGATATCCTGCGACGGATTAGATACCCGTCACATGCAGGAGGGCTACCCAGTGACCGAAGGGTGCTGGAGCGAAGAGAAATGGTTCTAGGACTTGCAGTAAATTCGTATCAACAATGACGAGTTGAATAGGGCGAGGCTCGGCAAGATCCGGCCCGGGGGTGCTAAGGCTCCCGGGTTTTTCTTTTTCAAAAAAGATTTTTGGAGTAAAATATAATATATGAACATGGAATTTTGGCGAGGTGAAAAAAATAATAAATTTAATGAAGGTCGGGATTTTGATTCTGGTGAGATTGATCCGACAACTGGTGAGAGAGTTTTTGAAGAAAGACCTGAATTGGTTATGGAAAATAAAAAACCACGCGCCGTCCTATCTCCCGAAGAAAAATTAAAAGCTAAAAGAAGACGAGAAGGTGCCTGTGAGTCTTGTGGATCTGATCCGTGTTTGCCGCATTGTAATTTTAGGTAGAAACAAAAGCCCCGCGCCAAAGGCGCGGGGCTTTTGTTTCGCTCTTTTAAAAGAGGTCTTTTTTGTGTAAAATGTCCAATATATGACAAACGAAGATATTGCCAAGCTGGGTGAGCTCGCAAAAATTGAAATAAAACCAGAAGAAATTGAAGGCTTCAAGAAAGACTTCGAATCTATTTTGGGTTATATAAATCAGATAGAATCTGTTGACCTTGGAGATGTTTCTCCAACTTACTTGACCGAAAATGTTGCAAGAGAAGACGTGGTAAAAAACAATCCTGGAGAATTTTCGGAAGATCTTTTGAGTTCTGCGCCACAAACAGAAAATGGTTTTATCAAAGTAAAGAAAATTCTCTAATATGGATCTTAAAAATCTTACAATCAAAAAAACTCACGAAGCTTTGAAAAATAAAGAGTTTACTTCAGTAGAATTGACAAATGCTTTTATTGAAGAGATCAAAAATAAAAACGGTGAGATAAACGCGTATCTTGAAATTTTTGATGACGCACTAGATCAAGCAAAAAGTGCTGATGAAAAAATTTCTCGTAGCGAAGTAGAACTGCTCACTGGAATTCCTGTTGCGATAAAAGATAACTTACTTTTCAAGGGGCATCGCGCCGGCGCATCTTCAAAAATTCTTGAAGGATATGTCTCTACATATGACGCAAAAGTTATCGAAGACCTAAAACGCGCCGGCGCTGTTATTTTGGGCCGGACAAACATGGACGAATTTGCCATGGGTTCTTCAACAGAAACGAGCTACTATGGAATTACGAAAAACCCAGTAAATACAGAAACTGTTGCTGGTGGATCTTCTGGCGGTTCGGCTGCTTCTGTGGCGGGTGATATGGCGCTTTTCGCGCTTGGTTCTGATACCGGAGGATCAATCAGACAACCTGCAGGATTTTGCGGTGTTGTGGGGTTAAAACCAACATACGGAACAATCTCTCGAAGTGGACTTATGGCAATGGGTTCGTCGCTTGATATTATCGGACCGTTTACAAAAACCGTAGAAGATGCAGAAATTGTTTTTAGTTCACTTGCAAAAGAGGATGAAAAAGATAGCACTTGTGTAAAAATCGAAAACCGAATTTGCAAAAATAAGAACGTAAAGAAAATCGGTGTTCCAAGAAATTTTCTAAAAGGCGATGGAATAAACAAAGAAACTTTAGAGAATTTTGAAAAGAGTTTAGAAAAATTAAAAAACCTTGGTTATGAAATAGTAGATATTGAAGTTCCTTTTATGGAATATTCTTTGGCTGTTTACTATGTCTTGATGCCGGCAGAAGTTTCTACAAATCTTTCTCGTTTTGATGGAATTCGTTTTGGACTTTCTGTTTCTGGAAAAGATGTTGCTGAAAGTTATAAAAAAACCAAAGAAGCTGGTTTTGGAAAGGAGGCAAAAAGAAGAATTCTTTTGGGAACATATGTTCTGTCTCACGGATATTACGATGCTTACTACAACAAGGCAGTAAAACTTCGTCATAAAATAACAGAAGAGATGAACAAAGTCTTTGAAAAAGTAGATTTGATTGCAACTCCGACAACTCCATCACCAGCTTTCAAACCGGGCGCAAAAGGGAGTCCACTCGAAATGTATCTTTCAGATGTGTTTACTGTTCCGGCAAATATTACCGGTGTTCCGGCAATTTCAATTCCAGTAGGATTTACGAACGAAGGTCTTCCTCTTGACATTCAGCTAATGGCGCCACACTTTGGTGAAAATCTTTTGTTTGAAGTTGGTAAAAAATTTGAGGTAAAATAAAATTATGCAATCTTTAAATATTGAATATATTTTCCAGAAAATGTACAAGCTAATAACTGGTGGTTTTTCTGGCGGCGGTAGCGGGTTTTTGAAATCGGTAGATAGTGTCATTTCTTTTATATTTTCTGTTGTTGCCATTATCGCAATTACAGTAATACTTTATGTTATTGTTCGGAGAATAGAAATGCGAGAAAAGAAAGCTAAAAAATTGAGTCGGCCTCTTGAAACAGAAATTGAGGTTTACAAGAAAAATGAAAGATGGCAAACAGTTTTGGATCATGTTCATTCGACAAATTCTTCTGACTGGCGACTTGCTATTATTGAAGCTGATAATATTTTGGATGAAATGATGACTCGAATGGGTTATCGGGGTGAGAATTTGGGTGAAAAGTTAAAGTCTGTTGAACCTTCTGATTTTGATACACTACAAGAGGCTTGGGAAGCGCACAAAGTGAGAAATAAAATTGCTCACGAAGGTCTTAATTTTAAAATTGATCACAGAGAAGCAAAAAGAGTTATCGCTCAGTTTGAAAAAGTTTTTAAAGAATTTGAATTTATCTAATTTTTAAAATCTTGCAAAAAAGTTAAAAATATGTAGAATTAAACTACACATCGCTTATCTAAGTGGTAGCTCCAATTAAGGAGCAAAAGCGCGAATAGCCTGAACAAGGTTTTCCGCAAAGTAGAAGTAACAGAACAATTTCACATATCGCGGGGTAGAGCAGTGGTAGCTCATCAGGCTCATAACCTGAAGGCGGCCGTTCGAATCGGCCCCCCGCAACAAGAAAACAAAAAACGCCTTTAGGCGTTTTTTGTTTTTAGATTGTTGAATTATTTAAGTTTTTGTGATAGTTTTTAACTATTGTCGGGGTAGCTCAGATGGTTAGAGCGTAGCACTCATAACGCTAAGGTCGTGGGTTCAATTCCCACCCTCGACACAAGGTGGCGAGGAGAAAGCAATCTGTTTTGCTTTCGTGTGGAATTGAAAACCGGAGTCTTATGCGAGTTTACGAGCATGACGAGGTCGGGTAGGAAGTTCTTAGAAAAAATCGAGCATGCGAGATTTTTACTTAGAAACTTGACGCCAATTCCCACCCTCGACACAAATTTCAGACATTGGCAAATTATTACCTTTGTGATAAACTTGCGACGTTGGAAGTTAATATTTGCGGACGTAGCTCAACTGGTTAGAGCACCCGCCTGTC
>CAZOPP010000043.1:0-4248 GCA_964581875.1 uncultured Candidatus Saccharibacteria bacterium | reverse complement strand
GAGCACTGGTAAAAGTAAAATCAACTCTTGATGGCTTTCTGTTCCCTGCTAAAATCCCACCTTCAAAAATTGCACTTCTATCGTTTGAAGTTATGAAAGTCGAACCTTCACGACGTGCAAGAAAAATATTATTTTCATCATAAACTCTAAATTCATAATTTATTTTTGCAATACCAGAATCACGATTTTGATTTTCAATATAGGCCATTAAATTGTAATTTCCATCTGCAACAGGAAAAGCTCGTGACCACAGAGTTACAAGTCGGTAATTTTCTGAAGAACAAACAAGCCTGCAAGATCCACCACAATCAATCCCCGACTCGTCGCCGTTTTGCTTTCCATCAAAGCAAGTTGGTTCTCTATTAAAATATGGCCACAAAAACAAAGTTCCAGCACTAAAGACCAAAACCAAAAAAATCGATAAATATGTAATTTTTCTTTTTGATGACCACGCGAGCGACATATTTTTATTATATCATTTTGTAATTTAAAAACTGAATTAAACTGAAAACTTGTTTCCAATATAACCTTTTGTATTTTTAATTGAAGTCGAAGTGAAAATATGTTCGTAAGAATCATCACCTGTTTTTCTATAAATTTTTACAAAATAATCACCGTTTGGAACAAGCGAATAATATCTTCCAGTTTTTCCAATAACAGAGTGCGCAACTTCTCTTTGAAGATTGGTTGAAAATATTTTTACAAGACCAAAAGAAAGAGGTTCACCTGTTTCTGAATCGACAACGTGACCTGGTTTTCTTGGCTCAACACCCAAAATTTTAAGGAAAGTAATAAGGTAATAAAGTCCGAGTATCAAAAAGTTTATTGTTGTAGGAGAAATTATAACCAAAACAATAGAAAGCAATGCTCCAGCAATAAAAACAAATTGTGAGATTGTTGATAAGAAAAGATCTGTCTTTGAAAAGAATTTTAAAAGACCACTTCTTCTGCTTTTTTCAAACTCATTCCAATTAAACGAAACTGGATCCATTGGGATATTTTTTATAAGAAGATCATCTTCGTTTTTAACCTCGATGGTTTCTTGGAAATACAAATTGTCGTAAAGTTCATCTTTTGGTTTTCCGAACATTTTTCTTGAAGGAAATTCGTAATCTGATTTACTTGCACTTAAAGTATATACGCCTGGCGCAACAATAAATCCAAAACGACCGTTAATGTCTGAGATTGTTGTCGCGACTTGCTCACCATTTTCATTTAAAAGTTTTATATAAACTGGATCAAGCGGTTGTTTTGTCACAGAATCATAAACAGTTCCCCACGGACGCCTTCTTCTTTTTAATCCAAACAAGGTTGGAAAAACACTCCAAATTCTTGCTGGAATTGTAATCAAATTCCCTGGTTGAGTTACTATAAATATGACAATCGGCAAAGCAACTCCGGCCAAAGCACCGAACTGAATATCTTGCTCTGGTATATCTTGAAGTAAATCTTTAAGGAATTCTGACAAATCGCCCAAAACCTCTTTCGCAACCAAAATCATATTGTCTAAAGTTCCACCCACTTCTGGAATTTCAAAATTTTCAGTAGGAGAAATATCTTCTGGTTCTTCCGGAACTATTTCTTCTTCTTGCAGTTCTTCGTAAACACAAGATCCATCACTTGTATTGGCATTTGAATTAAAATTTAACGCCAAAGAATCGGTGCAACCAAAAACTTCTACTGGTGGATATGTACAAGAACTATCTGACGTGTTTGCACTTGGATTAAAGTTTGTCGCATTTTGATCAAGACAACCATAGACTTTTGGTGGAGTTGGAGCAGGATAAACACAAGAACCGTCGTTTACCGTAACTAAAATACTGTAATTGTTTGCATTTATATCATCGCAACCGAAAACATCTTCCTCGGCTTCTGGTTCATAAACACAAGAACCATCATCTTGGTTTGCGCTTGAATTAAAGTTTATGGCGTCTTGATTTGTACAGCCTGTTATTCTTGGTGGATTTGTCGGATTACTTCCTGTTGAGGTTGGATTACTTCCACCACCACTCGACGGCACTTGGTCGTCGTCCAAAACAGTCACCGTGACCTCTGCCGGAGAAAGAAGCGAATAATCTGGATCAGAAGTATCTACTGTGTGAGTAATTATAACATTCCTTTCTCCATCAACGTCTGAATTGTCATCTGCTGTCACCGTAACAGTTTTTGGATTAAACCAATTTGATGTTGTAAAAGTGAGAGAAGACGTTGAAAGATCGATATAGTTATCGCTAAGAGAAAGATCGAGTGTGACAGAAGAACTTGGCGCCTCGCCCAAAACAACAGTATATGTATCAGTTCCATCTGGTTCAGAGACAGAGGTTGTGTCGTCTGTTTCTTCAATTATTATCTCAACATCACCCGTATACTCGTATGCACCAATATCGCATTCGTCTCCATAGGGTCTTGGAACACCTCTTGCATCAGTGTCGGGACAACCAAGTGTTCCAGCCAAAGCTGTGTCTATTGCGTTACTACCAGAAAGTAGTGGAACAGTCTCCACATTTCCACCATTTTCATAAACATCTCCATAATTTGTAACGGGATTTGCTGTAATACTACAATCAGCATCATTATGGCTATACAAATTATTTAAAAAAGTAAAATTAGTAAAATCACCATAACAAATATCATTATAACCAATACTTATAAATATATTATTTTCTATAACACCAGATGTCTGCGCACCGCCGGTAGCAATATCTCCTCCTTGTCCTCCACCTGTGTTATTTTCTAAAAAAGTACTATAAGAAACATTTAAATTATTTGTTGAATCTAAGTATATAGCACCGCCAGAGCCACCAAAAGCCAAACCCCTTCTAAAGGTTGAATTTACAATATCTATATTTGAATTTGTTGCATATAAAGAACCACCGTCTAATCCCGCCCTCATACGATAAAAAGAAGATTTATCAATCAAAATATCAGAGTCTTCAACAAATATTGCACCGACATTAGAGGAACTAAAGAATGATTCAGAAAAAACAACATCTGAACCAATAAAATATGTTCCATACCCCGTACCAGTGGGATTATCGCTAAAAGTACTTTGTGATATACTAATATCTATTCCATTTTCTATATAAATATTACTACCATTAGTAGTAGCATTGTTGCCAATAAAATCTGTTTCTGAAGTATAAAGCTCTGCAATATTAAAACCATAAATGGCGCCGCCAATAGATGAAGATTCATTGGAATCAAAAGTTGAACCATCAATATTTAGTGAAGTTCCAGAACCTCCCAAGCTTTCAAAATAAATTGCACCACCATCTTCAGTAGAAGAGTTTGATGTAAAGGTTGAACCGTTTATTGAGACATTTAAATTATTTAAATTATTCTTTAATCTAATTGCTCCACCGTCAGCAGAAACAGAGTTGTTTGTAAACGTCGTATTATTTAAATTTAAAGTTATACCAGGAGAAGAATCAACTGAAATATAGATGGCACCACCCTCAGTTGCAATATTGTCTTCGAAAACAACATTATTAAATTCAACTACATCTAAAGAGGACATGTAGGCCCCACCACCAAGCCCTGCTCCCGAACCGTCAACATCCCCACCTTTAATTGTAAGATCATTGATTTCGACATCGCCGAAACCTGAAAAAGTAAAAATTCTAAAAGATGCAGCAAGCTCGTCTCTTTCTATTGTGTGACTATTTCCGTTGATTATAATATCATTTGTACTAGGTATCCCATATCCGGTAGAGTTTCCATCTAGAGAAAAAACTGAATCCAGGGTAATATCTGTTTCAATTGAAATAACATCGGATTCTCCAACTCCTGCAGCGCAATCTATAGAGCCAGATTGATCTGCATTATTATGATTAATTATCGCCTCAACAATCGAACAAAGTCCATTATCGACGTCGTCACCAGAGGGATCGTCTACGACGATTGTATTTGCTTTTACACTTTGAGTCAGGAAAAATAAAAACGTGGCAATAAGTAAAACCAAAGAAAAAACAGAAACAAATTTTTTATTTTGCCTCAAATTCATACATCTAATTTTATCACACAATTTTTGTTTAAATTTCTTTATTGTGAAAAACAAAAATCGCTCTTTCGAGCGATTTTTGTTTTTAAGATCTTTGTGTTGGCGACTAGCTACTTTCCCCTAAAGAGTATCATCGCCACTACAGCACTTAACTTCTGTGTTCGGAATGAGAACAGGTGTACCCACTGCGTCGAATCACCAACACAAAGACCTTAAAATTTTTGAAAACATCGAAAAGTTAGATGGAG
>CAZOPP010000042.1:0-4329 GCA_964581875.1 uncultured Candidatus Saccharibacteria bacterium | reverse complement strand
TCTTTCATAGTTCCAGGAAGAAGGTGTCCGTAATGAGGAGTTCCTGTTGCAAAAGGCGGACCATCGTAAAAAACAAAATCACCTTTTGGAGATTTCTTATCTAGAGTTTTTTGAAAAATTTTATTATCATTCCAAAACTTCAAAACTTCCTCTTCTTTTAAGGCAACTTCTGACTTTTGATTATTTAAATCTGGCTGTTTTTCCATATATATTGGCATTTTAGCACAAAAGCTATTCTTAAAAAAGATTAAAAACTCGAGATTATTTTAAATATTTTTGTTAGAATAAATTTGGACCAACAACGAAAAGACATGGTAAAAGCTCTTTTCATCCGAAAGCCTCGAGGTGACCACTCCGAAGAAAAAATGAAAGCGATTATAAAAAATGTAAGAGATACAGCAAATCCAATTTATAGTAAATCGAAACTTCTTGGTTTGTGCAGAGTGTCATTTTTCTCTACTTACGGAACACATTTCCAAGAAAGTGTGAAAAGTTTGGATACCCTATGGGACGAATCAAAGTAAAACCCCGGCACATCGCCGGGGTTGTTACGTTTTACATCCTCTCAGGTGCGTCGATACCCAAAATATACAGGCCGTTTTTTATAACAAGACTCGTCTTTTTTACAAGATTTAAATTAAAAGAAGCGTTTGGATTTTCTTTGTCCAAAATTTTTGTATTTCCATACCAAGAATTAAAAGCCCTGGAAACTTCGAGAAGATAGTTTGCAACATGGTGTGGTGCCCACAAAGAAACAGACCTCTCAACTATTTCCGGGAAACGATAGATGATCTTTTCAAGCGAAGAAGTTTCAGAGATGTTTGCAGAATTTTCATCGAACTTCAAACCTTCTTCTTTTGCTTTTTCTAAAAGAGAGTTACATCTTGCAAAAGTGTATTGAACATACGGACCGGAATCGCCTTCAAAAGAAAGAGAGGTTTCTGGATCAAAATTTATATTCTTCCCTGCTTCAGTTTTAAGTATTGTGAATTTAATAGCAGAAATAGCAATCTTGTCTGCTAAAATCAAATCTTTATCTTTCATTCGTTCCACAACTTCATCTCTGACAGTATTTAAAATTTCTGTCGCAACAGGAACACCGCCAAGACGCGATGACATTTTTGCGCCTTTGAAACTCATTCTTCCGTGAGAAATGTGCTTACTTTTGTTTTTCCAATCTGGATTTATTTGCATTGCCGCAGAAAGAACAACATCGAAATGAGACGCTTGCTGATGATCTGTCACAAACAAAGAAATATCTGGATGAAAATTTGAAAATTTCAAAGAAAGAAGACCAATATCTTTTGCTTCATATGTTGGAAAACCTTCTTTGTTTATAAAAACTCTGGTGTGTAAATCAAACTTTTCTCCTTCGTAAACGATAGCGCCTTCACTTTCTGTAAAAACTTTTGGTGTGTTTTCTTTTACAATTTTTTCTCCAACTTCTCCGGCTTCACTTTCAAAAACAAGCGAATCAAAACGCGAACCAAGCCTGTGAGTCACGTGTTCAAAATAGCTAAGGTTTAAATTTTTCCCAGTATTGTAAATCTCAAATTCTTCCGATGAAGAGTCTTGAACTATTTTTTTATAAACTTCGCGAACTGCTTTTTGAACTTCTTCACTTTCTTCAAAAGCTTTTGTGCCGGCAACATACGAGTCACCCAAAATTGTCATGATAGCGCCATTTAAATCTGTTTTTTGTTCCGAAAGATACTTAGAGCCACCTCTCTTTTTCAATTCCCAAACAGCTTTTGCAACACCCAAAGAAATATCAGAAGGAAAAGACATTCTAACAACATTTCCGCCAGAAAATTCCGCCAAACGAACTAGTGATTCTCCGATAGAATTGTTCATCATGTGACCAATATGAAAAGGCTTAAACAAATTTGGACTTGAGTGTTCAACCAAAATCTTTTTGTCTTTGTAAATATCTAACCTTCCAAAGCCATCGCCCATTAACGAAAAAGATTCTTTGAAAAACTTTTTTGATAGAAAAAAATTAATAAATCCAGGACCAGCAACTTCTACCCTTTCAATCCATTCACTTTCTGGAATTTTAACTTTGATATCTTCTGCGAGAAATTTTGGATTTTTGTTCGCACCTTTTGCCAAAGACATTGCGACATTTGTAGAAAAATCTCCAAAAGATGTGTCGTCCGGATGCTCTAAGTGAACTTGATCTGAAGACAAACCAATTTTCAAAAGCGCTTCTTTAATTAAATTTTCAATCTCTTTTTTTATTTCCATTTTATCTATTATCTCCATTGCCATGCACCACACCTCTTTCTTGTCTTGATTTAAGTTTTTCTAAATTTTTTTCTGCGACTTCTTCAAGAGTAAACCCTAGGTCATTTGAAAGCGCCGATAGATACCAAAGAACATCACCTATTTCTTTTTTTAAATCTTGAAGCTTTTCTTCTTCGATAGAATCAAGCTCACCTCCACCTCTCATTATTTTTTTAAATTTTTCCATTATCTCACCCACCTCACCAGCTAAACCAAAAGCAGGATAAATAATCTTTTTATCTCTTGGGTAAATTGCGGTTGTTCTTGCAAAATCTTCGTATTCTTTAAATGTCATGCTTTCATTGTAGCAAAAAAGCTGGCGCCTTAGCCAGCACTCATTTCATAAGGCTAGTTTAACATATTTTTATATGCTACGATAAAAGAAAAACGTCATGGAATTCCCAAAAACAACCGACAAACAAGTGTCTGTTATTATCGATAAGCTACTCGAGCTATTCGTTAAAAAGGCAAAGGATTACGGCACAGCGTGGCGGATACTTCGCCTTCCATCCCTGACCGATCAGATCTTTATTAAAGCTCAGCGTGTCCGAACTATACAAATAACAAAAGAAAACAAGGTTGGAGATGATATCAAAGGAGAACTTATTGGTATTGCCAACTACTCTGCCATGGCCTTGGTTCAAATTGACCTAGGTATAGTGGACACTCCCGACCTTGACGCCGAGAGAGCAAAAGAGCTTGTGAATGAACAATTCAACAAAGCAAAGAATCTTATGGCGAAGAAAAACCACGACTACGGAGAAGCGTGGCGAAACCTTAGAATAAGCTCGATAATTGATCTGATACTACAGAAACTTCTTCGCATCAAACAGATCGAAGAAAACGAGGGTAAGACACTGGTGTCAGAGGGAATTGATGCCAACTACCTCGACATGATCAACTATGCGATCTTTGCTCTCATTTTGATTGAAGAAGGTAAAAACCCGATGAACTAAGAAAGCACGAACCACAAAGGCCCGCGAAAGCGGGCCTTCTTTTTTCATAATTAAATTTTTACTTCTTTTAATTTATCAGCAAGATTTTTTAAATCTTCATCTTTTGCCCTTGGCCCACCGCCAGAAGAAATCCATCCTTCATATTTAGGAAACCAAAATTCTTTACCAGAAAGTATTTGTCGCCACTCACCTTTTTTCATATATTCAGTTCCGTGCATTGGAACAAGTTTTATGTGCGCATGATCTATTCCTGTTCCTTCCATAACAACTCCAACTCTTCCAACATCTTCAAAATAATTTTCTAAAACTTTAGAAACTTTTTTTGAAGCAATAATAAATTCTTGAAGTGTTTTATCTGGCATTTTTAAAACATCACTTCCGTGATGATCTTTTGGAATCACGACAGAAAAACCTTCTGTGTTTGGATCTATGGCAAGAAAAGCCATAAATTTATCATCCTCCCAAAACTTTCCAGGAGTTGTAAATTCACCTGAAACTATTTTACAGAACACGCAATCTCCTTTTTCTGTTTTTGCATTATATTCAGCCATATTTACACAAACACACTCGGCACAGGAAACTTTTTCGCCAAAGCCATTACCTTCTTTTTAATTTCTAATTTTTTCTTTTTATCATCTTTGTTTTTCAAAGTTTCAATCAAAAGCTCTGCAACAAACGCACATTCTTTTTCGCCAAAACCACGCGTCGTTACCGCTGGCGTACCAAAACGAATTCCAGAAGGGTCGAGAGGTTTTCTTGTATCCTCTGCGATAGAATTCATATTCAAAGTTATTCCAACTTCGTCTAGAACTGTTTGAGCTTCTTTTCCTGTCACACCAAGCGAGCCAAAAACATCGGCCAAGATAAGGTGGTTGTCTGTTCCCCCGCCGATCATCCGGATTTTGTTTTTCTTGAAAACTTTTTCCATTGCTTTTGCATTTTTCAAAATCTGTTTTGCATATTTTTTAAACTTTGGACTTTGCGCCTCGGCAAAAGCTACGGCTTTGCCGGCTATCGTGTGCATATGCGGACCACCTTGTGTTCCTGGGAAAATAGCTCTATCGATTTTTTTTGCAATTTCTTCGTC
>CAZOPP010000041.1:0-4337 GCA_964581875.1 uncultured Candidatus Saccharibacteria bacterium | reverse complement strand
GGTCGCATAGTAGACAGTGTTGGACTGGAAAGTTGCCGTCGCGCTGAGATCCTCGAAACCATGATGACTCAACAAGGAATCATAGGTCAGAGGCGACACGAAGATGAATTGCGAGAAAGAGCTGGCACAAAGCACCAGCGAAAACAGAAGGGTTAGCAAGTGCTTCATCGGGGTTGTTTTTCTTATATTGTAAAACAATATAATTTTTTTGTCAATCCTTATGAAGAAGCTTCAGATGAGTCTTCTTTGTTGCCATCTGTATAGTCGACAGCTAAAATAAGCAGAACGCCGGACGCGATTATGAGCAAGAAAATGAAAAGAGTTTTAAAAAAATGATTATTAAACATATTTAAATTACCTCCAAAGATGACTAGCGGGTGCAAAGCTCCAACAAAACAATATGTGAGTGCCGCCGCTAGTCGTCTTTGAAGACAAGCAAAGATATTATACTAAAGTTACGGTAAATAATTAATCACCATAGTCTGATAACCTTGATTATTTAAACCTCTAAGTAAAAATCCTCTTGTAATAATATCCTGACCAACAAAATCTTCGATCTTATTATTAGAAATATTGTAAACCGTATATGAAGTACCATCCAAAGTTGTAATAGCATAGATTGTTTTTTCTCCATTTATAACAACTGGCTCACGAGCATATTCTAAGCGCCCCATAACTTCAAAATAATTTCCAGATTCCCCTAAAGCTTTTTCTACCCAAGCTCTCGCCTCTTTATTCCCTTCTGTTGTTGGGGTTAGTATTTTATAATTTTCTAATTCTCCAGAAATCTTTTTAGGAATATGGTAAATAAAAATAATTGGATTGTTTTCATCATTTTGATTTTCAAAAATCGCACCAAAAACTTGAACAGGAATATTTACATATTCTTCAATAGAATATTCTGACAAATTATATACTGTGTATTTTATATTTTCACTTAGCAAAGAATATTCTGTATTAAAATTTTGACCTGAAAGAGATATTTTTCCATCTTCTCTTACAAGAACACCTTGTGTTTCAAAAAAATTGTTTGCATTTTCTCTAAAGTACTGAGCCCATTCATAAAGAAACTCATCTCCATATTTTGTATGAGGAATTTCTGTGTAAGTTATTTGTGGCGGCGCAAATAATCTTTTTTGTGTTGGAATATCCAAAATACCAGTTACCGGCAAACCAACCTGAACCTGATACAACCTTATAGCCTCCTCGGTTTTAAATCCAAAAAGCCCAGAAACTCTACCGAAGTAAAGATTCATATCTTTTAGTTTAGACTGAGCGTCGCGTACTGTTTCATTTACATTGAAAATTGTGTAGACACCCATTGGAACACTGGAAACAACTTGAGCTGACTGATTTCTACCTTGGAGCAACATTCCAAAACTGGCCAACAAAATGATAACAATAAGTGCAATAAAAACTTTTAAAATTTTTTTAAACTTACTCATATTTATGATTATATTATGTCACAATTTCAAAGACTGGCAACAAAAAGGTGTATAAAAACACAAAAACCCGCAGGGGCGGGTTCTTATGTTTGTTTTGTTGTTGAAGCTTACAATAAGCGACTCACAAGGGTATCTTATCACAATGAACCACCAAAGTCAAGTTTAAATCTCTTTCTCACTTTTTTCTTAGTAAAATACTCTCTTTTAATGAATATTTCCATTTACTTTTCCCTTAAAGGAAAAGTAACAAAAGTTCAAGACGCGGAAAAATATATTCTAAAATTTATTCAATTTTGGCTAAGAAAGTGATGAACTCGGAAAGCCTTAGCTTTCCTCTAACAGAATCACTTTCTAAAGCAAATTAAATAAATTTCTTAACGATATATTTTAAGCGTCGAAAGTGACGACTTTTCTTTTGATGATTTATGTAAAATATTAACAGAAAAGACGACACCATAAGGTGCCGCCCTTTCATATTTTACTTGTATCTATAAGCCGGATTCTGTAATAGACAATCATTTGTCTTGTTTTACTGTTGCCAATAAAATCTTTGCGGTTCAAACCATATTGCTATGGAGTACGACCTTGCACTCAGGTAAGGATTTTGCCGTTTCACCCTAAGTCTTTTACTACTTAGATTTACCCAACTTCGCATAAAGCTTCGCTGGGTATTCGTTCACTTTCGTGAACGAACGTCACTGCTCGCACCTCTATACTTGCCTGCCCGAAATGAATTTCATTCAGGCGGGCGTACGACGGGCGTTACCCGCTACCCTGCTCCTTGGTAAACCAAGGAAGTGTCCGGACTTTCCTCTCCGAAGAGCGATTGTCCGATACAAGTATTTCTATTATACAATATTTATATTTTTTGTAAAGTAAAACCGATCTACTTTAGCGCTCCCTCAAAATGCTCTTTTGTCTTTTTATCTGGAGCAATATCATGAACCTCGTTTGGCGTTATTATTAAAACACCTTTTACAACCCTTCCTGGAATTGTATCTTTAATCCAAGATACGATTTTGTCAAAAATTTCCCCCTGTTCTTTGTATTCAACAATTCCTTTTATCTGATAACCTATCATTTTTGACCAAGCCACGAGAGAAACTTGATTATTTGAATTTATATTTTGAAGAGTTTTATCCATAAAATAATTAACTAAAACTATCTTACCTTCAAAAACCTTAACAGAAGAGACAGGGACAACATTTAAAACACCAGAGGATGAAGCTGTCGCTAGGGCTTTTGAATCAGCGGATAATATAAATTCTTCTACATACTTTTTCATATTTGCAATTTTTTACCCCTCACAAGAAATACAAACATTTGCATTTTGCTCAGATGCGGTTGCTTTTGCTGAGTTATTATTTTTATTACTAAGCTCTATCAATTTCTTTCGTCCAAATTGTTGAGCGGCATTCATACTGTGTTGATAGTAAAGAGTCTTGATTCCCTTTTCCCAAGCATGTAAATACAAAGAGTTCAAATCTTTTGTCGGCATTGTCGGATCGATCATCAGGTTTAGAGATTGCGCTTGGTCAATAAATTTTTGACGATCAGCAGCTTGATTTATGATAACTTTTTGATCAATCTCACTGAAAGTTCTGAAAACCATTTTTTCATGAGGTGTTAGGAATTTAAGGTGTTGAACAGAACCATCGTTATCTCTGATACTATTCCAAACATCGGTTGTGTTTTGACCTTTTGTTTCCAAAAGCTCAGCTAAAGCCGGGTTTTTGATAGTAACCTTCATCTTATCAACATCTTTAACGAAAGCGTTAGACATATATGGCTCAATACCTTGAGAAACTTGTCCCAAAATAAATGCAGAAGAAGTTGTCGGCGCAATAGCCAAAAGAGTTGTGTTTCTTCTTCCATAACCTTTTAGGATTTCTGGTTCACCGTATTCTTTTGCCATTTCAGCAGAAGCTTTGTAAGATTTTTCGTTTATCAGTTTAAAGATTTCTTTGTTTAGTTCGCTCGCTTCTTCACTTTCTAGTGCAATGTTGTTTTCTTGCAAATATGTGTGCCATCCCAAAACCCCAAGCCCAAGAGCTCTGTGTTCTTTCGCAAACTTATACGCTCTTTGCATAAAGTAAAAAGCTGATTGTTTTTGAGGATCTTCACTGTCTTTCAACTCTTCAAGATTTTTCAAAAAGTCAGTTATGACAGTGTCCAAGAACATAGTCAAAGTTTCTACAGCGTCTGTATCTTTCCATTCTTTGTAGTGTCTTATATTTATAGAAGACAAACAACATACAAAAGAAATTTCATCGCTTGTTGGCAAACAAATCTCAGAACAAAGATTACTTCCGTGAATTTTCATTTTCTTGTCTTTGTAAACGTCGACGGTGTTGTTGTTTACCGTGTCAGAAAACAGAATATATGGATAGCCGATTTCTGTTCTTCGTTGAATTATTTTTGCCCAGATTTTTCTTTTATCTTGATCACCCTCAACCATTTCTTTAAGCCACTGGTCTGTCACAGTCACAGCGTAAGTAGACTCTTGGATTGGATGACCTTCTGTACCAATATTTAAAAACTCTTCGATATCTTTGTGCTCAACTGGCAAATATGGAGCAAAGTGTCCTCTTCTAACAGAACCCTGACTTACAATGTTTATCAAATTGTCAAAAAGTTCCATAAAGTGAACAGAACCAGAAGAGTATCCGTTATCTTTAATCAAAGCTCCGCGAGGACGAAGACCAGCAAAGTGTCCAGCTGTTCCACCGCCGTATTTTGTCATCATTCCTACTTCGGCGTGAGTATAAAGAATTCGTGACATGTCATCGGCAATGTAACTAGAAAAACAACTTATTGGCAAACCTCGAGAGAGTCCGTAGTTTGACCAAACAGGAGAAGCAAGAGAGTAAAATCCTCGAGACATGTAATCGT
>CAZOPP010000040.1:0-4423 GCA_964581875.1 uncultured Candidatus Saccharibacteria bacterium | reverse complement strand
TCAAAGAGTGATATGTATGAATCGATGAGGTCTTTTTTGATTCCGATGTTTGTAGGATTATTTAGCCAAGTATCAGCCCCAGGACAATCTATCACAGCAGACGATTCTGCAGTAAGTGCATTTGGAAAAAACTGACCTCCTGAATAAAATGACCTGAAAATCGAATTCACATACTCCCCGCAAGAAGTTGAAGGAATATTTAAAGTAATATCTAAAACCACTCTTTGGTGTCCATACAAATTGGGTATACTTAAAATACCACCATAATCTGTTAGGTTAAACGATGAAGAACTTTGAACCCAGCCGCCTGTAGATGAATATGTCTGAATACTATGATATCCATATGTTGTTCCAGGGGGGAAGTTGTCACCCACATTAATGTTGCTAATATTAGAACCTCCTGGATTCTCAACAATTACACGCCATGTAATTGAATTTGTTTGCCCGCCATTAACCGCAGCATTCACACTTCTTAACTGTTTTGTTATGACGGGAGTTGGTTGACCTGAACCAATATTAATATGATTTTGACAACCCGGACCGTATTGTATAGGTATATCGTCAACAATATATGGAATACCATTAAAATATTCAATACTATTAGACTCATCTTCTGAATCTACAACAATTATAAAATTATGGTCCGGAAATATGTCTGAATTTAGGTCGTAACTAAATTCATAAGCTTGTGGTGGATTAGATTCATTGACTAGTCCAACATAGTAAACACCTGGTGGAAGAGATACATTTGCCCAACCAGTAGACCCTCCAACGCTACTTGTGTTAGAAGTTGCAACAATATTACCCGATGAATCATAAAATCCGACCAACATATTAGGCATCATTGACCACTCAGAACCCTCCACCTCACCGTCTTTATTGCCATCTCCATCAATATCACACCATGTAGCTATTGCAATATTCACACAATCTGAAACACAGGCAGGATTTTCAATCTTCTTTAGGGAAATATCATCCAAAAATATTTTTCCAGTATGATTTCCAATAATAAAATATCTATATATGTCATCTGCAACAAAAACTTTAGTAAATTTTCTCCAATTATTTCCAGTAACTTCACCCTGATTATTAGAAAGTGTTGGAAGTTGATAATCCAAAACATCATTATTCCAACTTTCAGAATTTGCAAATCCACTATTTACATTAAAACCGACCCTTCTTGGATCACTAAAAGTAGAATTATAAGAAAGTTCATATGTAGCGCCTGGCTCTAGATCATATTTTAACCTACCCACAAAAGACCAGGTTTGAGAAAAATTTACATCACCTGAATAATTTCCATTTAACACGGCATTACCAGGATTATCCTCATAAACGACCGCAGCGCCTGCATTTACTGACCCATCTTCACAGAAAAAGGGTTGCCAATAAAGCAATGATGATCCGTATTCATTCCACTCACCACAATATAAATGATAACCTTCTGTTGGTCCGTTGTATATACCAAATTGATAAAAATTAGATGGATTTAAATTATTATTTAATTCAAAACCACCGTTACAAATAAGTTCATTAGGGTCCTCTGTCTCACAAAAAGGTTCATTATTATCACGATTAATCTTTTTTTGTGGCGAGTTAACTTCTTTTACTTCTTGAAATTTAAACACTTGAGCCTCTTGCCAAGACTTATCATTGAAATACTTTTGAAATGTATTTTCTGTAATACTTAGAGTTAAAAGTAATATCAAAACAGAAGAAAGGAGGATGCCGTTCAAGAAGTTTTTGTTTTTTGTCATGGGTTTATTATACCTTATTTAAACAACATAATGGTGTAATATCCCCAATCTACACTATCTTATACAAAGTTTTTAAGTTAGTTTTTATTTGATTTTGAAGCTCTTCTAGAGAAATTTCTTTTATTTCTGCAATCTTTTTATAGACCTCTATAACATACTGAGGTTCGCATCTTTTTCCTCGATGTGGTTCTGGCGCGACAAAAGGAGCATCAGTTTCAGTTAAAAGTTTGTCTAACGGAATTGATTTTAAAACCTCATCGTAATCTTTCGTAAAAGTTATAACTCCAGTAAAAGAAATATAGAAACCTAAATCTAAAAATCTTTGAGCAATTTCTTTTGTTCCAGCAAAAAAGTGAGCTTGCCCGCGAAGCTTTTCACCTGCAGTTTTTTTATATTCTTCTAAAATTTCTAAAGTATCTTCATAAGCATCCATTGTTCCCTTTCTCGGACGAATATGAAGCATAAGCGGAAGATCGTGCTCGAGCGCAAAATCAATTTGTTTTCTAAATTCTATTTCCTGAGGATCTCTTTCCTCTCCGCGGAAATAATCAAGTCCGCATTCACCAACACAAACAGTTTTTTCATCAATTAGTTTTGAGAATTCTGTCGGATTAAATTCATTTTTACCAACCTCGTTTGGATGAAGTCCAATACACGCATAAAAGTTTTCATTTTCTTTTGCCAATCTTAAAGCTTCTTTTGAAGTTTCTAAATTAACTCCCACAGTCAAAGTTCCCACTTTTTCAGAATTCATTTTTTCTATAACTTCATTTTTGTCACTTTCAAAATCCGAAAGATTTAAATGTGAATGAGAATCAAAAAATTCAAAAGACATATTAGTCTAAACGTTTAAAAATTGGTTCTACTGGAGTTGTTCTTGTTCCGACAGCTTCCACAATTTTAGCTGAAGTTTCTGGCATAAACGGCTCGAGTAAAACTCCCATATAGAAAAGATTTAGCATCAGTCTTGCAACATCTTCTTTTGCAGAAAGTTCGTCTGTTTTTACTTTTTTAAAAGGTTGCTCTGTCGCGATAAAAGAATCCATTTCTCGAACTTCATTTACAAGATATTCAAGTGCTTTTTGTGGTTCAAAATTTTTGAAAGCGTTGTGATATTCTTCGCTAACAAATTCTTTATCTTGCCAAACAGATGACTGTTCTGGCAATTTAACAACCACATCATAATTTTCTGCCATTTTAACAATTCTGTTTGTAAGATTTCCAATACCATTTGCAAGATTGGCGTTGTAACTTTCTTTTATCATTTCCATAGAGATTGGAGAATCTTCAAAAGAACTTACATTGTAAGATAAATAGAAACGAAGCGCATCTGTCCCAACTTCTTTCACGGCGTCGTATGGATTTATAACATTTCCCAAAGACTTAGACATCTTCTTTCCATCTGGACCATTTAAAAATCCGTTTATTATTATTTTGTCTGTATTTTTGATATTTGCCGCCATAAGCATTGCTTGCCACATTGCTGACTGCGGACGAAGATTGTCTTTCCCTGCCAATTGAATTGTAAAACCAGAATTCCAAAAACTTTCAAAATTTTCTCCATTTGGCCAACCAAGCGTTGAAATATAATTCACGAGCGCGTCAAACCAAACATACATCACCTGATCTTCGTCACCTGGAACTGGCACACCCCAAGGCATTTTTTCCTTCTTTCGAGAAATTGAAAAATCTTTTAATCCTCTTTCTACGAATTTCTTAATCTCATTAAATCTAAAATCCGGAACAACAAAATTTTTATTTTGTTCGTAGAAATCCAAAAGAAGTTGTGTAAATTCTGAATATTTAAAGAAATAATTTTCTTCACTGATAAGTTGTAATTCTTTGTCTGGATGAATCGGACAACGCCCATCAACAAGCTCTGAATCTGTTTTTTCAAGCTCACAACCGACACAATACTTTGCTTCATAGTTTGCCTTATAAATATATCCATTTTTATCAACAATTTTCCAGAATTCTTGCGCAGCTTCTACGTGATTTTTGTCTGTTGTTCTAATAAAATTTATTTCTGGGAAAAGATTTAGCAAATCAGAAAGACCTTTAAATTTTTCTGCGTATGAACCAACGTATTTTTGAACATCTACCCCTTCTGCTTGTGCCTTTTCCCAGATTTTTGTTCCATGTTCGTCTGTTCCGGTATTAAAAAATACATTGTTGCCTGTTAAAGAATGGTATCTCGCTAAAATATCAGCGCGAATAATTTCCATTGCAAAACCAACGTGAGGATCAGAATTCACATAAGGAAGAGTCGTTGTAATATAAATATTTTTAGACATTTTCTTTTTGAGCTATTTTTCTTAATTCTAAATCTTTTACGTATTCTAGTATTGTTACCGCAACAGGAATTGCTAGAATAAGTCCCCAGAAACCAGCCAAAGTTATACCAATAAGGACAGAAAGAATAACGACCAAAGGAGATATTCCTGTCGCCTTTTGAACAATCAATGGAGCGATTATGTAACCCTCAAGTTGCTGAATAATTATATAAAGTAAAACAACCATCACAGCAAGCGATATCCCGCCTGAAGCAAATGCTAAAGAAACCGCTGGAATAGCCGCCAAAAATATTCCAAAAGGAATCAGCTCGAAAAGCCCGGCAACAACAGCTAAAATAACCGCATATTCTACTTTAAGGAAATATAGTCCGA
>CAZOPP010000039.1:0-4464 GCA_964581875.1 uncultured Candidatus Saccharibacteria bacterium | reverse complement strand
CCGGTGATTTGGCTACTAGGTGCTTTTCCAAGAATGTACCTTCTTATATCACTCGCATTTGTCATTAGTGGCATTTTACGAAGGATTTTGCGAATGGTGCTTTCGTGATGAGGAGCTTCTGCATATTTGGTGATGTTATACAGCTCGTAAGAGTCTGTAGGGTTCACACCAAACGGGTTAAATTCCTCACCCTGATTGCTTGTGTTGTTGCAAGAAAAAGCAACAGAAACCACAAGCAGAAAAAAAGCTTTTTTCATCTTACTTGGGTTTGGTTTCTAATGAGCTTCAGCTTTTTAATATCATAAAATATAGACTATGTCAAGCTATTATTTTTGATTATATAAAAATCTCTTCCAAGCATTTTCTTTAACTTGTTGGCCTTTTCTTTGTTTCGCGAAATTGAAATTTTATTTTTACCTTGAGATGCAATTATATTTTTCAGCGACTTTATAGATTCTTTATTTAGTTCTGAGTGGGTTTTATAAAACCTCTCTATTTCTTCATTTGTTTTTTCATCAATCCAAGCTTCTATTAAATAATCTCCAAAAATATTTAAATAATAGTTTGGTTTTTTAAATAAATGTATTGGCGATAAATAATACTGTGAATATGTTCCGTCGAAATACTTTCTCATTGATTTATCAATTTCTGTGTTGCTAGAAACGGTAACCAAAATCTGTCTTTTTTCATTGGTAAATTTCTTGAAAAGCGCTGTTTCAGATTCTTCTCGGGCCACTAGAAACCATTCATGCGGATTGTAGATATAAATTGGCTCTGATTTTTCCATAATATTTCCGAGAATATCGAAGGCGTGTCCCCAGAAGGCGTCGGCAATACCTGGCTCTTTGAAGTTGTAAGTAATTTTATCGCCATCTTCTAGTGCGAGAAAACCTTCGGCTTCCACGTGAGATAGGGAATAGTGATGTTTGGCTTCGGCGAAAAAGTCCGACATTTTGTTTATCCAAAGACTGTTTAGGGAGACTATTTTGCCGTGACTTACGATGATTTCAGATTTTTTAAGTTTTCGAAGAGCGCCATATACCGCTTGTTTGGTTGCCCGTAGTCGCAAGAGGGAAACTTGCTTTATCAAAGAAACGGCCGAAATAGGGCCATTTTTCAGGATTTTTATAATAAATTCTTCGATTTTCTTAGGCTTTTCGAGATTCATAACCCTTTAATACTAGCAAATAGAAGCCTAAAAGTAAAGTTTTATTTTACAAAATAGCCCAAAAGAGCTTTATTTTAGACAAATATAAAATCTTGTGGTTTAATTTTGACAAACGAACCTTGAAACAAACCTGTCTCGCGAAAGCGGGCGTAAACCATGCTCACCATGGAAACCCTTGTAGGTAAAAAGCTTCTACGTTACCGTCTACTACTTCTTGCTTTTGGATTGGTGGGTTTATTACTTACAGTGCCTATCTCCTGGGTATTCGCTGGAATCCTTGGAGAAGTTGCGAGTATTTGGCTCATCTTCTTTCTTTACTGGGGATTTTTCGGTGTGCAGTCACGCAAACTTAAGCCCGCCACTACAGCTTGTATTTGGTTCTTGCTAATTGGGATGATGGTCGGGTTTGGAATTTGTGGCTATTACATTGGTTCGTTTGCCGGGTTCCTGTTAATAGTAAGCATTCTCGTTCTAATAGGCACTACCGATGTGTTCTGGAAAGGCTATTGAGAAATTAAAACAATTCGAGTTTTCAAAGAGTGGAAGTTCTTTAACACAAAACCTAACCCCAAAAATCATGAGCGACACACTGAAACTTGCCATCACTTCCGTAACCCTCTTCCTAATGCTCTGGCTTTGCTACGAAGGCAAGCCACAAGAAGAAACCTTGTGGCTCATGGGTGGAGCGCTTGTAGTGTTTCTAATCTCAGTCATCTCGATCGGTTTAGAATTACGCCGACCGAAGAGCTGAAAGCTCTTCGGTTGAAAAAGTGGCCGAGCTAGTTTCGGCCCTACTTTTGAGGAATTAAAGAAATTTGATTTTTCAAAGAGTGGAAATAAATAGATAAAAATTATGAAAACAAATACACAAAAGAAAAAACTTGTTATTATTACCGGAATTACTGGCGCTATTGGAAATGCTTTTTTGGCAAAATATTCCAGAGAAGAAAATACTGCAATTTGTGGCATTAGTCGTAAAGCAGAAGATGTTTCGAGTTTTATAAACCCAGAAAATAATAAATTTTTCCCTGCAACTTTTATTGCTAACCTTGGAGATCTAACAGAACAAAACATTAAAAGTTTTGCGGAGAAAATAAATTACAATGAATTTGAATCTGTCACATATGTTCACGGGCTCGGATTATATCCTTTTGAAATAAACAAGATTGGGCAACATGTCGTCGAAAACGACAAAGATGGAGATGGTATAAACGATACGGTTTTGGAGCTTTCCCATAGAGTATTTAAATTCTTTGTTGAAAATCTTTCAAAGAACTCTATAAATTCTGGAGCAAAATTTGCTTCTGTGATATTTGGAGGAATTGCAGATGTTCACAAACCACTGGCTCACCAGTCTTGGTGGAGAGTTATGGGAATGACCAAAGACTATATGAAAAAACAAAAAGATAATATTGGAATGAACTTGATCAATATATCTTCTGTTGTTTGTAGTCATGAAATCATTACACGACCGCACGTGTTTACTCAAACAGATGCAGATTTGAAATACTGGTTACTTCCACATGAAATATCAGATAGATTTTTCGCAGAAAACGAAAATATGTTTTCTGGATATCACGAATATGAATTTTTCCACATTCGACCAAACTTCGATCCAAACTATTATGAAAACTTTAAATTTACACCAAGAAAAGTAAACGAAATTTTTCACAAATAACAAAAAACCGCCCAAAGCGGTTTTTTGTTTTGTTTTTAATTCCACTCGTCTGGATTGTATCCACCACTATAGTCGTCGTCTTCCATATCTTCGTCATCCAAATCAAGTTCTTCGTCTTCCATATCTTCGTCATCCAAATCAAGTTCTTCGTCTTCCATAGAATCCTCGCCCATCATCAGGTCGTCGTCTAGTTCACTCGCAAATAAATCTTCTCCAATTAAATCATCGTGTCCCATGTTCTAAAAAATTTATTATTATAATTACGATATTTTTATCAGAAAGATTTTTCTTTTGCAATAGGCTTATTGTTTTTGTGTGGAAATTAAAATCTTTCGTAGGCAAAACAAGTTATTCCGACGGCAATAGCGTCGATTTCATCGTCTTGTTTTAGCTCTTTTGGCACCTCAACAAGTTTGTGAACCATTGTGTGGATTGCGTCTTTTGTTGCTTTTCCGTAGCCTGTCACCGCAGACTTTATCTGAAGCGGAGTGTATTCAAAAATTTCTAAATCAAAACTTTTTGCCACATAGAGAATAGCGCCACGAGCTTCGGCCACGCCCATTGCTGTCTTTGCATTATTTTCGAAATATAGTTTTTCGATCGCGAGAGCTTCTGGCGAGAATTTTTTAATAGTTTCTTCGATTTCTTTTCCAATTAAAAAGACCCGCTCTGTAAGAGGAAGTTTCGAAGATGTTTTGAAGCAGGTTGAGTGAAGCACTGTCTCACGTCGATCTCCGCGATTTTTCTCCAAAACCGCAATCCCCACACGTTCATATCCAGGATCGATGCTGATTATTTTCATAATTGGATTATATCAAAGTATCTAAGGAAGCATTTCCCAAAAACCTTTAAATATTTGTCGTAAACTTTCTGCAATTACTGCATCATGAATATCCACAACATAGTGCGGTTTTGTTTGAGTGTTCGCAATCATTATATGGTCGCCTAAAACTGCGTGAGTAACATTTACTTTTCCTTCGCCCCAATATTTCGCTTCCCGAGAATAATCTGCGTGTAAAACTTCTCCCATTTTTGGTTTTTCTTCTTGGTTGGTTATAAGTTTTGATTTTATTTTTCCAGCAGAGAAATTGAAATACCATTTAAACCATTCGGGATATTTGTCGAGTAAACTGTGATCTTGAAAGCCCCACCAGGTCGCATCTCGTTCAAGACCGGACTTGTTCCAAACTGGCGCTTGTTTATACATAAAGTCTTCGAAATTCGCTTCATCTATAAATTTTACTTTTGGGATAGAATAGTTTTTTGATCTCGGTACTAAGATAAGTTCGCTTATAAGCGACTGAACAGAATTAAGTTTTTGTTCAAGCTCCACTTTTTCTTTTTTGATAATCTTTTCGATATTTTCTGGCGGTAGGGCAACAAAGTAAAGTGTTGGACTCAGTTCATCGGCCTCAATATAGCCTTTTTCTACAAGGGATTTACCGACACTGTATGCTGTGGGGCGAGTAACCCCGGTTTTTCTGGCTATTAAAGCAGGGGTTATTTTAGTATTTTCTAGTACACACAAATAAACCTTTATTTCATTATCTGTAAGTCCTAGCTTTTTTAATTTATCTTCCATGTCTAAATGCTACTAAAAATACTCATTGTTGTAAAG
>CAZOPP010000038.1:0-4934 GCA_964581875.1 uncultured Candidatus Saccharibacteria bacterium | reverse complement strand
CTAGAAAAGCTGTGCTGTTTGAGCTAAAAGCGAGTTCACAGTTTTCTCAACAAAAGGCCTGTGTTTTTAGCTAGATTTTTCTGCGTCTTGAACTTTTGTTTCTTTTCCTTCAAGGGAAAAGAAAGTATAAGTATTCCACAAACACCGGCGGGGCTTTTCTGCTAAAATATAATCATGAGTCCTGAGGATAAATCAGCACAATATCTCGATTTAAATGCAAACGAAAGATTGCTTGAAATTCAAGCAGAAATTGTTGCTATTGAAAAAAAGAGAATTCAAGATCATATTTCACCAGAACAAAAAACCGAACTTGGTGAAAAAATTAAATTTCTTGTTTCTGAAGAAAAGCTAATTTTAGAACACAGATATAAAAAACAAAGAGATATCAAAAAAGCTGAAGAAACAAGCGGAACAAAAGAAGAATCAAAATCTGTAATAAAAGAAATAATAGATAGTGAAATTGCCGGAAATAAAAAAATTGAAGGAGAGCTTAAGCAAATTATCCAAGCAACAAGAACTAGAATGTGGTACGAGACTTGGTGGGGAAAGCTTGTGATTATTATTGTCGGCGCAGTTCTTGTCAGTTTGATGGGCGACCAAACTATAAACCTTAGTGAATTAATAAGTTAAATTTATTTCTATGGATAAAAAAATAAATGTTGCGATAAATGGTTTTGGGAGAATTGGACGAGCATTTGTGCGAGTTGCGATTTCTAGTCCAGAAATAAATATTGTTGCGATAAATGATTTGGGTGACATAGAAAATCTTGCCTATCTTTTTAAATACGACACAGCTTACGGGATTTCACCATTTGAAACAAAAACAGAAAACGGCGACTTGATCATAGATGGAAAAATAATTAAATATTTTTCAAATCCAAAACCAGAAGAACTTCCTTGGAAAGATTTGGACATTGACGTTGTTGTTGAATCAACTGGATTTTTTACGAGCTTTGACAAAGCAAAAGCTCATTTAGACGGTGGTGCAAAAAGAGTTGTGATTTCAGCTCCGGTTAAACCTGCCCGACCTGAAGAGGGCGGGGGTGAATCTTTACCAGAAATGCAAACAGCTACGGTTTTGATGGGAATAAACGACGACAAACTTTCAACTTGCGTAATGACATCAAACGCATCCTGTACAACAAATTCTGCAAGTCCGGTTATTTCAATTTTGGACGAAAAAATCGGAATCGAAAAAGCGATTTTAAATACAGTTCACGCTTACACTGCCTCGCAGGCTGTTGTCGATGGTCCTTCAAAAAAAGATTGGCGAAGTGGACGCGCCGCCGCTCAAAATATTATCCCAAGCTCGACAGGTGCTGCTATTGCTGTGACAAAAGCTTTACCACAACTTTCTGGAAAATTTGATGGTGTTTCAATGCGCGTTCCTGTTGTCGCCGGCTCTATTGCCGATATTACTTTCATATCAAAAAGACCAACAACCGTAGAAGAAGTAAATAAAATACTAGAAGACGCCAGCGAAGACCCGAGATGGGAAGGAATTTTCACAGCAACGCGGGAACAAATTGTTTCTTCGGATATTATTGGCGCACGATACGCTTCCATAGCCGATCTTTTGATGACAAGAGTTGTGGACGGCAACCTTGTCAAAGTTCTCGCTTGGTATGATAATGAGATGGGGTATACACATACCTTGGTCAGACACGTTATTAAATTAGGTCAAAATATAAAATAAAATGTTTACAGTACTTTTTGTTATTTTAAAACTGCTTGGATACATTGGTTTTTCTTGGTGGTGGATTTTAGCAACACTTGTTTTGGATCGTTTAATTTTAAGACCAAGACGTAAATAAATATGATAAACGGCGCGCCGAAAAATGAAAACAACGAAAGAGGATATATAAATCATCATGGTGATATGACTGAAGATGATATTTTGGAAGCGGTCAAAAAGCGAAGAGAAAAAAGTAAGCGAAAAGTTTTATAAGTTAGTTTAAATTTTATGTTTGAAAAGTTGTTTGGAAAGAAATTAAATAATATTAAAGGAAAAGACTCAATTCAGCCATCTGTTAATGGTGTTGCTCATTTTGATGGAAATTTTAATGAGGCAAAAATTAATCCCGGTATGGATTTTCAACAAGAAGTCGTAACTCTAAAAGAAGAAAGAGAAAAAGTAAAACAAAAAATGGATAAAGATAGTATGGGAAAAAATGAGAAGAGAGGCGATGGTTTAAAGTCAATAAGAAAAGATAAAAATAAAGACTGGAAAGAAAAAGAGCCGTTCGCGTTAGATTTATCTGAAGAGAGTGAAGATTTAAATGAAAAACATTTAAACGCAATGGCTGAAACATATGACGATGGAGCTGACTTTGAAGATGATAGCGACTTAGGACAAGCAGCTTAATTATTAAATAATTTAAAATCGGGATGAAAATATACATCGGAACAGATCACGCTGGATTTAATATGAAAGAAGAGCTTAAAAAATATTTAGGCGAACTTGGTCATGAAGTTGTCGATCAAGGTGCTTTTGAATATGACAAAGAAGACGATTATCCAGATTTTATTTCTCTTGTTGCAGAGGGTGTTGTCGCAACTTCTCCAGAGTCGGAAGATGTTGTTCGCGGTATTGTTTTAGGTGGCACAGGAACAGGCGAAGCTATCGAAGCCAACAGGCTTTTGGGTATTAGAACAATTGTTTATTACGGTGGCAATCTTGAAATAGTGAAACTTGGCAGGGAGCACAATGACGCAAATATTCTTTCCTTAGGTGCTCGTTTTGTTGATTTACTAGAAGCAAAAAATGCCGTTAAATTATTTTTAGAAACACCATTTTCTGGAGAAGAAAGACACATTAGAAGGATTGTAAAGTTAGATAATTAAGTCATTCTTTACTTTTTCCATTGCTGAAAAAGTAACAAAAAAGCTAGACCCACACTTCACACCTAAAAATAGTAGTATTTGAGTCAAAAAACAAGAAAACTCGTCAGAAAAATAATGTCTATACATTATTTTTATGACTCAAACATTCTTGTTTTTAAGACAAACCCTACTATTTTATTTACGGTGTTCTCGTGTAGGGTCGAGGAGTGGTTTATTAAAGCAAATTAAATAAATTTTCGAGCGATATATTTTAAGCGTCGAAAGATTTAATTTAAAAGACGCCTTACGGCGCTATTTTATATTTTTATGGTAAAATATATTAAGTCATTTATCAGACAAATCTAAAAATAAATTATGGATCACATAGAAATAGAAAAACTAAAAAATACAGTTTCAAAAATGATGCAAGATAAGAAAGGAATTTTGGCTGCAGATGAAAGCAACGGAACTTGTAATAAAAGATTCCAAGCTTTAGGAATTCCAGAGACAGAAGAAGAGCGCCGACGTTGGCGAGAGCTTCTTTTGTGCGCGCCTGAAATGGAAAACTATGTCAGTGGCGTGATTCTTTACGACGAAACAATTCGTCAGTCAGATGACTCTGGTAAAAAATTCACAGATTGTTTGAAAGAGAAAAATGTTTTGATCGGTATAAAAGTAGACGAAGGTCTGCAAGAATATATCGACCATCCGGGAGAGAACTTAACTCATGGTTTAAATGGTCTTCCTGCAAGGCTTCAAGAATACAAATCACTCGGCGCGACTTTTGCAAAATGGCGAGCAGCTTATCAGATTTCAGAAAGAACTCCGACCGAAGACGCTATACGTGAAAATTCAGAAATCTTGGCGCGATACGCTGTTATCTGCCAAGAACACGATATTGTGCCGATGGTTGAACCAGAAGTTTTACTCGATGGAAATCACAGTATCGAAAAATCAAAAGAAGTGACAACAAAAGTTCTAAAAGGACTTTTTGAAGCTCTGGCAAAACATCATGTTCATCTTGACGGTTTGATACTTAAAACAAGTATGGTTTTGTCTGGAAAAGATGCGGAAAACAGAGCTGATGCAAAAGCTGTGGCAGAAGCGACGGTGGAAGTTTTGAAAGAATGTGTGCCCGAAAATGTTGGCGGTGTTGTATTTTTGTCTGGTGGACAAACAAGCGATGAGGCAACTTTAAACTTTAATGAAATTGCAAAACACGAACCACTTCCTTGGCCACTGGCTTTCTCATTTTCACGAGCAATTCAAAACGACGCTCTTGCGACTTGGGCTGGAAAAATTTCAAACATTGATCTGGCACGCGAGGCTTTTTTGGAAAGATTGAAGTCTAATTCTAAAGCTGATCAGGGTTTACTTTAATAAAATTATTCTCTTACTTTTTCCATTGCTGAAAAAGTAACAAAAAATCTAGACCCACACTTCACACCTAAAAATAGTAGGGTTTAAGTCAAAAAACAAGAAAACTCGTCAGAAAAATAATGTCTATACATTATTTTTCTGACTCAAACATTCTTGTTTTTAAGACAAACCCTACTATTTTCTTAACGGTGTTCTCGTGTAGGGTCGAAGGATTTTAGTTTAAAAGACGCCTTACGGCGTTGTTTTATTTTTATGCTAAAATAAAATCATGACAGAAATAATTCCGGCGATAATGCCAAAAAATTTAGAAGATTTGGAGGCGAAAGCCGGGGCGGTTTTTCATTTTGTGAAAACAATCCAGCTCGACTTGATGGATGGGGAATACGTGGAAGGGAAGACTTGGCCATTTTTTCTAAAAAATGTGGAAGATATGGATGGGATTATGAACGGAAAAGTTTTGCCTTTTGCGGACTCAGTTTCTTACGAACTCGACCTCATGGCAATGTCTCCAGAACGAGATTTAAAAAAATATTTTGCAATGCGACCAAGTCGGATTATTTTTCATGCGCGTTCAATAGAAAATCATGAAGAATTTTTAAATACTTTAAACAATTTTGAAAATGAAGTTGAGTACGGAGTCTCGATAAGTGCAACAGAAAATTTAGACTACGCAGATTTTCTTATAAAAAATTTCAACTTTGTTCAGATAATGGGAATTGAAGAGATTGGTA
>CAZOPP010000037.1:0-5021 GCA_964581875.1 uncultured Candidatus Saccharibacteria bacterium | reverse complement strand
TGGTCTTGATGTACCCTGCTTCCCTTGGGTCGTGTACATACTTGCGTGGATTCGTATCACGTATATCACCGAACACAATCTTCTCTACCAAAGCATTTACGTGAGTTGCGCCGATATTCTTGGCCTTGGTCTCTGCAAAACTTATAATATTTGGATATGCAGACCAAAATAATAAACTTTGTCTTGATATAGTCTTTTCCAAAATAGGATTAAATAATTCAAATCCTGGAAAACTATAACCAAATGAAATAACTATTTCCCCATTTACAATCATATAAGATTCCAGATGAACTAAACCTTCTTTGTCTGGAGCGATTATTTTAATCATCTTCGGGAGGTTTTAATTAAAGATATGATATTTAAAATCTTTTGTCAAAAATACAAAAAGCCAGGCCGCGAGGCCTGGCTTTTTGTATTTGGATTATTTAGATCCTTGTTGATTTCTTTTTGTTTTTCTTCGAGTAACAATAAACTTGTCAGAGTATTTCTTTGATCGTCGTGTTTTAACTCCGTAAGCTAGTTTACCGTGTCGTGTCTTTGGACCTCTTCGAAGCCCAATTCCTTGTCGACCTTCACCTCCTCCGTGTGGGTGGTCTACTGGGTTCATGGCTGTACCACGAACTGTAGGTCTGATTCCAAGCCATCTGTTTCTTCCGGCTTTTCCTCTTTTAACAAGTTTGAATTCAGCGTTTGAAACTTCTCCAACCGTTGCAAAACATGTTGAAGGAACTTTTCTAATTTCACCTGATGGCATTTTTAGAGAAGTTTTTCCTTCATCGTGAGCAACAACTTGAACGAAAGATCCTGCACCTCTTGCGATTTTTGCACCTCCTTTGAACTTCAATTCAACATTGTGAACAAAGTTACCTACAGGAATATTTACAAGAGCCATTCTGTTTCCAGCTTTTATTTCTGCTTCTTGTGAGACAACAAAAGTATCGCCAACATTCAACCCTTTTACCGCAAGAACATATCTCTTTTCTCCATCTTTGTATGAAACAAGAGAGATGAATGAGTTTCTGTTTGGATCGTATTCAACAGACTTTACTGTCGCTGGGATATCAAATTTATTGTAAGTAAAATCAATATCTCGATATCGTCTCTTGTGTCCACCACCTTGGTGAGGAACAGTTACAATACCTCTGTTGTTTCGTCCGCCTTTTTTCTTAAGACCTCGTAGAAGTTTTTTTGTTGGACGTGTACCCGACAAAGCTTTTCTATAATTTGTTGTCACCAAGTTTCTTTTACCTGCTGACGTTGGTTTATGTATTTTCATGTTGATTTACAATCTATAATGAATTATCTTTTCTTATTCTCAGATTGTTATATTAATTTTAAACAAACTCTATTTTGTCTCCTTTTTTAAGAAACACATAGGCTTTTTTACCGCCACCTTTTTGTCCAAGAATATTTCTTCGAACAACTCTTTTTGTAGGAATAGCGGCTATGTTTACTTTAACTGGAGTTACGTTGTACAAAGCTTTCACAGCTTTCATAACTTCAACTTTTGAAGCTCTCGAAGAGATATCAAAAGTGTAAACATTTTTATCTGATGCATACGCAGCTTTTTCTGTAATTCTTGGATTTGCAATCACAGAACCAGAATCAAAGTTTGATGCATTTTCACTCTTAGAAGTTTTCGCTTTTACTTTTTTGGTTTCTTTAACGACAACTTCTTTTGTTTCTTCTGACTTTTTGTCAGAGTCTTTTTTGTTAAATAATCCCATATTACTTTAGCTTAGCTTCTAATGTTTTAATACTTTCAGCAGGGTTAACAATAACCAAGTATCGGTGATTTAGAATATCTAAAACGTTTAGGTTTCGGATTTCGTTCACTTTTACGTGAGGAATATTGTTAAAGCTTTTTATTACTGTATCGTCTTTTGAATCAGTCGCAATGTGAGCTACTACTTTTTTAGATCCTAGAAGTCTTTCGAAGCCTTCGATCTTTCCTAGTGACTGGATAGCTTTTGAAGCTTCTTTAGTTTTGATTTCAGAAGGCGCAATACTGTCCACAAAAAGAATTCTTCCTGCTTTGAACTTTTCAGACAAAGCTGTAAACAAAGCTTTAGCATTCATTTTTTTGTTGATTTTCTTTTTGTAGTTTCGAGTATTTTTTGGACCATGAGCAACACCTCCGCCAACCCAAATAGGTGACTTTCTGTCTCCGTGTCGTGCGCGTCCTGTTCCTTTTTGTTTCCAAGGTTTCTTACCTGTACCAGAAACTTCACCTCTGTCCTTTGTGTGGGCAGTGTTAGCTCTCTGGTTAGACATCATACTTACCACTACTTGGTGAACCAAGTCTGAATTTTTAGGAAGTCCGAAAATACTTTCTGGTAGATTTACACTTCCTGAAACTTCTCCTTTTTTGTTATATACTTTTGCTTCCATATATTATCCTTTAATAGTGATAACTGTCCCTCGTCGACCAGGCAAGGCACCTTTTATAAGAATTTGATTGTTTGCTGCGTCCACTGCTAAAACCTTAAGGTTTTTTACAGTAACAAGATCAGACCCCATTCGTCCGGCCATTCGGATTCCTTTCGCAACACGTCCTCCAGCTCGTCCTCCAGAACCACCGATAGAACCGGCTTCTCTTTCAGAGTGCTTTTGTCCGTGAGATCTTCGTCCTCCGTGGAAACCATGTCGTTTAACAACACCTTGGAATCCTTTACCTTTTGAAACTCCAGAAACAGAAACTGTGTCACCTATAGTAAATACAGATGCGTCGATTTTGTCTCCTTCAGTAAGCGCTGATGCGTCCACCCTGAATTCTTTTAGAAGTTTAAAGTTTCCAAAATCTTTCATGTGTCCTTTTACAGGTTTTGAGATTCTGTTTTCTTTTTGTTCTCCAAATCCAAGCTGGACAGCTTCATATCCATCTCTTTCTTTTGTTTTCTTGTATACAACAGTAACAGGACCTGCGTTTACGATAGTCGCTGGAAAAACTTCTCCAGAAGCATCGAAGAACTGAGTCATATTCTGTTTTGTTCCGATTATAAATTTCATAAGAATAGTTAAGTTACCACGAAGCCCTCACTTGGTTTTCACCAAATGAGGGACCAGTGGCATTGTACCTATATTAACTTTGTAAATTACTTCATTGTCACATCAACTTCCACACCTGATGGAAGGCTGAGGTTTGTTAGAGCTTCGATAGTCTTCGCGTTTGGGTTCAGAATATCGATAAGTCTCTTGTGTGTTCGCATTTCGAATTGTTCTCGTGCATCTTTAAATACGAATGGAGATCTGTTTACTGTGTACTTTTTTATATCAGTAGGCAGTGGAACAGGCCCTAGGATTTTAGCATCGTATCTTAAAGCAGTATCAATAATCTGCTTTACAGAGTTGTCTAAAATCTTATTTTCGTAAGCGCGAACCCGGATGCGAAGTTTAACTTCCCCTTCTTTGTTTGCGGCTTTTGATTGTGCTTTTTTAGCTACCATATTAATGAACTCTAATTAGTGAGGGTTATTATTTAATGATTTTTACAACAACTCCGGCACCAACTGTTCGTCCTCCTTCTCGAACAGCAAATCTTTGTTGTTCTTCAAGAGCAATAGGTGCAACCAATGTAACCTTTAGACTGATTGTGTCTCCTGGCATAACCATTTCTGTTCCTTCTGGAAGAGTAACTTCTCCAGTAACGTCAGTTGTTCGTAGGTAGAATTGTGGTTTGTAACCTTTGAAGAATGGAGTGTGTCGTCCACCTTCTTCTTTCTTTAGAACGTAGATTTCAGCTTCAAATTCTGTGTGAGGTTTTACTGAACCAACGGCAGCAAGAACTTGTCCTCGGTGAATATCTTCTTTCTTAGTACCCCGTAGTAGAAGTCCAGCGTTGTCTCCAGCCATACCTTCAGAAAGTTGTTTGTTGAACATTTCAACTCCTGTGATAGTTGTCTTTGTTGTGTCATGTAGACCAACAATTTCAACTTCTTGACCAACTTTGATAACACCTCTTTCGATTTTACCTGTAGCAACAGTTCCTCTTCCTTCGATAGAGAAAATGTCTTCAACTGGCATAAGGAAAGGTTTGTCTAGATCTCGAACTGGTTCTGGGATGTATGTATCAAGAGCATCCATAAGCTCCATAATCTTTCCAACCCAAGGATCGTTAGCGTCTGTAGCTTCAGTAGCTTTTAGACCTGATCCCTTAATAACTGGAGTGTTAGCTCCATCGAATCCGTTCTTTGTAAGAAGTTCTCGAATTTCTTCTTCAACAAGCATTACCATTTCTTCGTCTTCAACCATATCTACTTTGTTTAGGAAAACAACGAATCTTGGCACACCTACTTGTTTTGCAAGAAGTACGTGTTCACGAGTTTGTGGCATCACACCATCTGTAGCTGCAACCACTAGGATTGCACCGTCCATTTGTGCGGCACCTGTAATCATGTTTTTGATGTAGTCAGCGTGACCTGGCGCGTCGATGTGCGCGTAGTGTCGCTTTTCTGTTTCATACTCTTGGTGAGAAAGAGAAATAGTAATACCTCTTTCTTTTTCTTCAGGAGCATTATCGATATCTGATACTGACTTCATTGAAGCCATGAATCCCTTAAGTCGTAATGCGTTAAGAATACCTGCAGTAAGAGTTGTCTTACCGTGGTCAACGTGTCCAATTGTACCCACGTTTACGTGAGGCTTTGAACGATCAAACATTTCTGCCATATATATTTATTGGTTGATGTCTTTAATTTTGTGCACGAGAACTGTGACAAAACCAACGACACCAACATAATTACTTAATAATTTACTAATGTGCACTATACATATTTTCATCCTAAAATCGGTTTTTAGGAAACAAAAAGACGCGTAAGTGCGCTGTGGAGTATTGTATATGAAAAGAGTTGGGGCGTCAAGGAGTTTTTTTCTTTTATTAAATGAAAGAATTCAATGTCACTTTTTTCTTAGCAAAAAAGTAACCAAAAAGCCAAGACGCGGAAAAATATAGCTAAAAACACAGGCTTTTTGTTGAGAAAACTGTGAACTCGCTTTTAGCTCAAACAGCACAGCTTTTCTAG
>CAZOPP010000036.1:0-5229 GCA_964581875.1 uncultured Candidatus Saccharibacteria bacterium | reverse complement strand
TAGTGTTAATAATCCAATTCTCAAGATATCTTGAGAATTGGATTATTAACACTAAATGCTTTATGCATTAAGGATTTACCATCGTCTTGAAGACCCGAAAGCTCTTGCACTCTTTTATCTAAGAGCTTACAAGATTCAAATATTGCCTGTGAATAAAAGCCTGCGGAAAACAATTTTTTACTTGCAAAAACGACAGATTCATGCAATTTTCTTTCAGAAAATATTTTTGCATTTTTCTTTTCTGTTGTAATATCTTTTTTACCGACTTTCTTTTTTAAATCTGTGAAAGCATCTTTTGGAAACTTATAATCCTTATCTCCTTTTTTAAAGTAAACACTGCTTTTTGAAAAAGTTTTTTCAATTACAAAATCAAGGATGTCTATTCGACCCCGTTCTGCAATTTTAATAAATTCATCAAATAAATAATCTTCTTTTGATTTACCCGCTTTTCTATATTCATCTGAGGCGGTTGTTCCAACTTCCCACCCCGAGTCTTTTAAGAGTTTTGTAAATAAATTACCGGAAGAGGCTTTTGAGATAACAAACGCGAGAAGTCTTAAATTTTCTTTTGTATACTCTATTTTTTTCATAATTCTTTATATTTTTTTTCCATGAAAATAATTAACGTGTCAAATATTCTAACAACTTCTTTCATATCTTTTTCCATAAGTGGATTTTCTTTAAGTGTTGTTTTTTTATTTAGACTCTTTGGATGAACTGAGTTTCTTAAATCTCTCAAGTTCTCCAATATTTCTATATTTGATTGTTTAAAAAATTTTGTCTGCTTATATATTTCGACCAAAGAACCTAACCCAAAGCTTTTACTTTGAATACGTTGTTGGGCAACTAATTTTACAAGATTATGATTATTATTAGAATTTATTAAAAATTCAAGATAATCTGATAGTAAACCTTCCGTGATCGCTCCTACTATTTGAAAAATGACTAGTTTATGCTGCCAACCAAAAAGTAGTCCCGGCTTTAATAGATAATATATACTTAAATGGTAATCCAGAACCATTCTTAATTGGGATAAATTTTCTCTTAAAGTGCCATCCTTAACAAAAAAGAATAAAGGCCTATAGTCAACACCTAGGCTCTTATTAATTAGACGTCCGTCTATTGATTCTTTTCTCCAATAGCAAAAATTATCTGGTATGCAATATAAGTTACCATGAATAGCCTCGAAAGCTTTTTCTATTTCTTTTCGATTCATATCTTTTCCAAAAGATCTTTAATCTGATCTTCCTTACTCAAAATCCTCTCGACCAATTCCTTTGACCCTAATTCTTCCTCTACCTCCCCACCCCTCGGATTCTTAAAATCCAAATTCCAATTCTTTGCTTTTATATCCTCGATGGAAACTTTCCATGCACTATCTCCGCCAGCTGGCGGATTCTCTCGGTTATTCCACCATTCTTTCACCACATCAAATTCCCGATCCTGAATCGGTTTAGTCTTCGTATACGCCCGCAGTCCTGCTGGCAATTGCATTTGGTAATACCAAACTTCTTTGGTAGGTTCGCCTTTGGTGAAAAAGAGCAGGTTTGTGTTTACCCCCGCATACGGATTGAAAACCCCCGGAGGAAGTCTCACGATGGTGTGTAAATTACATTCGGTGAGCAAATGTTCCTTGATCTTTGACTTTACTCCTTCGCCAAAGAGTGAGCCGTCTGGGAGAACGATCCCCGCTCGCCCGCCGTCTTTTAATAAATGCACGAACAATACCAAAAATAGGTCTGCTGTTTCCTTGGTACGAAATTGTGAGGGAAAGTTCATTTCTGTTCCTTCAACTACCTTGGCCCCGAATGGTGGGTTTGCGAGAATTACGTCCACGCGATCTTTTGGTCCATAGTCGATATAGGGGCGGGAAAGCATGTCTCCGCGAAGGATTGTTGATGGGTCTTCTACCCCATGCAAAATCATATTCGTCACCGCAAGCATATGCGGGAGCGATTTTAATTCTGTTCCGTGTATATTGGTATGCAATTTCTTTTCATCATCGGTTGTTTTCACTTCACGACGCATGAATTCTAATGCTTCAGCCAAAAATCCACCCGTACCACATGCAGGATCCAAAACTTTGTCACCTAATTTAGGAGCAACCATTTCAACGATAAATTTCGTCAGCGGTCGTGGGGTATAGAATTCCCCAGCGTTGCCTGCATTTTGCAAATCTTTCAAGATCTTTTCATACAAATCACCGAATGCATGACGATCGTCTTTTTTGTTGAAATTGATTTCATTGATTTTATTAAAAACTTTTCGAATTAATGTTCCATCCTTCATGTAGTTATAGGTATCGGTAAAAATTGTTTTGATGAGAAGTCCACGAGTATCGGATTCTGAAACGGAAAGATCTTTGAGCGCAGGAAAAAGATCCTTGTCGATAAAATCAGCAAGTTCTTGACCTGTCATACCTTCTTCGTCCATTGCCCAGTTACGGTAACGTAATTTTTCTGGAATAGGTGAAATATATTTTGAATCAATAAGTTCTAAGTTTTTCTCACGATCATCAAAAATCTTCAAAAATAGCATCCACACAAGCTGTGAGATACGTTGTGCGTCACCGTCAAGACCCGCGTCTTGCCACATAACATCTTGAATATTTTTTATGATTGATTGAATTTGAGACATTTTATTTTCTGACCATTTTGCCGGCGCCGGCAAAATGGTTATTCAGCGTATAAGCTGTTTTCTATTTGCCTAATAATCTCCAAGTATTCTTCACGGCCGCCAAAAATATCTTCAACAATTTCTATTGGTGTTCCGAAATCTGTGAAAGGCGAAACCATCAGATCTCCAATATCATCAATGGCGGTGACTCCTTGGTCCGCATATTTAATTAGAAGAAGATCAATAATCTCTCTCGCTTGTCCTTCGTATTTAGTGAAATAGTCATTGGCCCGTGCCTTCTTTACTCGCTCGCTTCTAGTGAGAGGTTTTTTACCGTAGGCCACATGGAGTATTAGATCAAAAACATCGAGATCTTTTCCGACTTCTTTTCTAAGTTCCTCGAAAGCCACACCTCGATCAAGAAGTTCGTTTACTATAACATCCTTTCTTTCTGACTCTTTCCATCTTCTAAGAAAATCATCGATAGAGGCGTATTCGCTTGTGATAGCCTTCTTAGAAAAATCTTTTAGAGATTCTGTTATTAGTTTTCCTGTTTTTGGATCAATATATTTTACCTCTTGATGAATAGGATAAAAATCTACCCCATCTTTAATGCGGATTTTCTTTGGCTTTTCTTCTGTCTGTGTTCCGTCGATAATGATATCGATTCGTGGATCGTATTCTTTAATTTCTGATTCTGAAAGTGTTTCTTCTTGAATTTTCTCTGTAATATCTACGGACTCATTTCCGTCACTTTCGTATACTTTTACTGGGTCACCGTCAAATAATGGGTCAGCAAAAAGTCGTGTTACGTTTCGGAAGTCCATAATAGTGAAATAGTATTTTCCGTATTGTTCTTCAACACGAGTACCACGACCAATGATTTGTTTGAATTCGGTCATAGAGTTCATCGGCGCATCTAAAACAATAAGTTGGACTGTTTTTGTGTCGACTCCCGTCGAAAGAAGTTTGGATGTTGTGGCAATAACCGGATACTTTGATTCTGGATTGATAAAGTTTTCGATCTCCATTTTTCCAAAAGTATCGTCTCCTGTTATCTTAACGATAAAACGAGAGCTTTCTTGCACCTGCTCTGAAAGTTCGTTTACTAAGCATTGTCTCATTCGTTCTGCATGAGCGATATCTACACAAAATACAATTGTTTTTTGATAAACATTTGTATCGCGCATAAAATCTGCAACGCATTTGGCAACGGCGCGGTTTCTGTCTTCTAGAATAATCCGGCGATCGAACATGTTTTCGTTATAAATTTCGTCTGGAACAATATTTCCATCTACATCTTTGAAGCCTTCTGTTGGTCGCCATTCGTCGTTATTGAAACGATATCGGATAACTTTATATGGCGCCAAAAATCCGTCTTCTATTCCCTGCTTTAGAGAGTATGTATAAATAGGTTTTCCAAAATATTCTTCTGTGCTTTGGTCTGCTGTTTCTTTAGGTGTAGCAGTAAGACCGATTTGAGTAGCGCTTCCATAGTGCTCCAGTATTTCTCGCCAAGCACTGTTTTCATTTGAGCTTCCGCGGTGACATTCGTCGATAATGATGAGATCGAAAAAGTCTTTTGAGAATTCTTGGAATAGTTTTTTTCTTTCTTCTTCTGCGTCTGCGTCACCTTCGCTACTTGCTCCACCCGTAAGACCTTGATACAAAGCAACATAAACCTCGTACGCTTTATCTGCAGTACCATTTTTTATTCGTGTCATTGCTCCGCCAAAATGTCGAAAATCTCCTTGCATTGTTTGTTGAGCAAGGGCTGTTCTATCCACCAAGAAAAGAATTCTTTTCTTTTTCTTTGCCTTCCAAAGTCTGTAGATAATTTGAAACGAAGTATATGTTTTTCCTGTTCCTGTTGCCATCACAAGCAAAATACGATCTTGTCCTTTTGCGACAGCTTCTACGACTGTATTTATGGCATTTTCTTGATAATAACGAGGACCTTTTCCTGAAGGGTCGACAAAATAATCTTGAAGAATTATTTCTTTTTGCTCATCGTTATAATCTTTTGCACGTGAGTAGCGACGCATTAACTCTTCTCTATCTGGAAAATCAGAAATAGTGCGAGTTGTTTCTTTACCTGTAAGAAAATCAAATTCTATGAATTCGTCTCCGTTTGTACTATATGCAAAAGGAATATTTAAAATTTTAGCGTATTGTTTAGCCTGCTCAAGACCTGCTCCAGGAGTATGCTTATTGTCTTTTGCCTCTACGATAGCTAGTGGAAAATTATTTTTATAGTACAAAATAAAATCTGCACGCTTTTTCTCACCTCGAGAAATAGTTTTTCCGTTAACCATGATTCGTCCGTTTGTAAATGTTTTTTGCTCGTAGATTTGAGTTTGTAAATCCCAGCCAGCGCCCACAAGAGCAGGAAGTATGTATTTTGAACAGATATCCTGTTCTGTGAGGGATTTTTTATCCATGCGTTAAATTATGCCTCAAAATCAGGGATTTTACAAGAAATTTATAACTTTTACCCCGCGAATTTAAAACACTCAAATATAGAGCCCTGGGCAGGATTTCCCTTTGGGAAACCCTGCTTTAATAGTGGGCCAATTTTAACTTTTTAGGGTTTTTGGTTTTTAACATCAGGAA
>CAZOPP010000035.1:0-5420 GCA_964581875.1 uncultured Candidatus Saccharibacteria bacterium | reverse complement strand
CTTGAGCTCAGTAAGATCAAGGTGTCTCAAGAAGGGGGAGCCTTCGTTGGTGAGAATATACCAGATCCTATTTTCAAGTAGCCAAACTGGCGCTTGAAGAGCCGTCCACATGCGTGTGGACGGCTTTTTGCTATAATGAACTTATGAGTATAGAAAAACCTGAAAAAGGAAAAATGAGAATTGTTCATACTGGTGAGAATTTTGGTAAACCAGAAAATAATCAAGGTGAAGAATTAAGTTTTGAAGGATCTGATAAAAATGATTCTGTTGAATTTTTTAAAAAAATAAGTTTGTTTGACCCTGATAAAGAAAAATTAAAAAATGAGTTAATAAAATCGTTAAAAAACGAAACAGATGAGGAAAAAAGAAAGCAATTAGAATTTGCATTGCGCGATCTTTTAAATTCCTAGATTTTAATAAAATATGTTCAAAGAAGAAATTGAAAAAATAATAAAAGGAGATGTCTCAAACACGAAAGATATTTTGGAAAAATATAGTCATGACTATAGTATTTTTGAAGTGATACCAGAAGTTGTTGTTTATCCGAAAGATTCAGAAGATGTAAAAAATCTTGTAAAATTTGTAAACAAAAAAAGAGAACAAGGATATTTCTATGTTTCGATAACTCCTCGTGGTGCTGGAACTTGTATGTCGGGAGGTTCATTGAATACTTCGATAATCATCGACATGACAAGATACATGAATCATGCGATCGAGGTTAAAAAAGTTAGTCCTTACAGGCAAAAATCTCCAACAAACAAAATTTATACAGTTTCTGGTGAAGCGAGAGTTTTGCCTGGAACTTTTTATCGAAATTTTGAAAAAGAAACTTTGGCGCAAAATTTGATAATGCCTTGTTATCCAGCTTCAAAAAATTTGTGCAGTGTGGGTGGAATGGTTTCGAACAATGGGGCAGGGGAGAAAAGTTTAAAATATGGACAAAACAAGGATTTTGTAAAAAGTTTGAAGGTTGTTTTAGACGATGGTGAAGAATATGAAGTTAAAGAAATGACAAAAGATGAGCTTGAGGCAAGATCTTTAGAAGAAAATTCTTTTGGGCGGATTTGTCGAAAAACTTGGAATGTTTTGAAAAGAAGCGAAGATGATATAAAAGCCGGAAAACCAAAAACTTCGAAAAATTCTTCGGGATATTTGATTTGGGATATTTGGGATGAAGAAAGAAAGGTTTTCGATATGACAAAGCTTTTCGTTGGTGCACAAGGAACAACTGGGATTATTACAGAAATAACTTACAAACTTGTTTCAACAGAAAATCACTCAAAACTTCTGGTTGTTTTTGTGAAAGATTTAAAACAAGTTCCTGAGCTAACAAAAGAGCTTCTGACTTTTGATTTGGAGAGTTTGGAGGTTTACGACGACAACACTATAAAATTTGCGATTAAATTTTTCAGAAGCTTTTTGAAAGATAAAGGTGTTTCTGGAATTTTTCGTTATGCGATAAATTTTATTCCAGAATTTTTGATGGTTCTTCGTGGCGGGATGCCAAAGCTTATTGTCTTAGCAGAATTTGTTTCAAATGATTTGTTTGAGATTGAAAAAGAAGCTGAAGCCGCAAAAAGACAAATTGGTCATTTGAAATTGAGAAGTCGAATAACAAAATCAGAAATTGAAAGAAAAAAATATTTTGATATTAGAAGAGATAGTTTCAAGTTACTTTCGGATCATTCAAAGGGAACCAAAACCGCTCCTTTTATAGACGATATTGCGGTTTTGCCAGAATATCTTCCAGAATATTTACCAGAGCTTATGAAAATACTTGATAGGGAAAACCTGCTTTACACTATTGCTGGGCACTTGGGAAATGGAAATCTGCATATTATTCCGCTCATGGATTTTGATAATCCAAAAACCCAAGAAACGATAATCAGAATTTCACCAGAAGTTTATGAATTGGTAAAAAAATACAATGGAACAATTACAGCTGAACACAACGACGGGATAATGAGAACACCTTTTGTAAAAATAATGTTTGGTGAAAAAATGAACACAATCTTCAAAGAAGTTAAAGATATTTGTGATCCTCAAAACATATTTAATCCAGGTAAAAAGGTTGGTGGAACTATCGACGATATTAAAAAATACATAATCCAACCAAAAACTAAAAAATAGAAAATTTTCTGTAATTTTTAAATTTCAAAATCGTCTATATAGGTGTAACGTAATGTTATATCTTTATGGAAAAGTTTAAAGAAAATGTAAAATTTAGAAATCATCAAAATATTGTGTCCACAGTTCTTTTGGTTTGTTTTCTAATGCTTTCACTCGCATTTTGGGGAGCACTGTTTTCTTCTAATAATCTTCCAGAAAAAAGTGACACATTTAAATTAAGTCAAAATTCTGAAATTTTGGGAAAGTAGTAGCTTTTTGATAAAACAGTAGACTTTTTTAGATTTTTGTTTATAATACCGGAATATGACAACTTTAAATGCAAACCTAAGAGAGGTAATAAACAAATCTGAAAATAAGGCTTTAAGAGAATCTGGTAAGATTCCAGCTGTTTTTTATGGATTTAAAAAAGATGTAACATCGTTATCAGTAGATAGAAAGGAATTTATCAACGTTTTTAAGGAGGCTGGAGAAACTTCTACAATCACATTAAAAACTCCAAATGGGGAATTTAATGCAATGATTCACGATGTTCAACTAGATCCTGTTTCAGGCTCTGTAAATCACATTGATTTTCTTGCCGTTGATATGAACAAGGCTATTGAAGTCGATGTTCCGATTGAATTCGTAGGAGAATCAGAAGCTGTAAAAGGCGGCGGTGTTCTTGTAAAGGTTTTGCACGAAGTTACTGTTTCAGCTCTTCCTTCTAATATTCCACAACATATTAACGTTGATATCTCAAAACTATCTCAAATTGATGATATAATAACTCTAGGGGATATTTCACTACCAAATGGTGCACAGTTCACTGAAGAAGATATGTCTGTAGTGATTGCCTCTGTAACAGCGCAACAAGAAGAATCAGAAACTCCAACAGAAATGAATCTTGACTCTATTGAAGTTGAAAAGAAAGGTAAGAAAGAAGAAGAGGGAGAAGCTGAATCTAAATAATTCTCTTGTTGTGTTCATATAAATATGTTCACAATAAAATCTCAAAAAAATAACTTTATTACAAAAAGCATGACAATTTTGTTTGTTTTGCTTTTTGTTTTTGTATCAATTCCACAAGTAAATGCTCAGCTTTCTCCGCAAGAAAGAGAAAAGCTTGAATCAGAACTTGCGAACCTGGAAAAAGAAATCAAAGCTCAAGAAGCTATTTTGGCTGGACAAAAAAACAAATCTGCATCACTTCAAAGAGATATTGCACTTTTGCAAGCAAAAATCACAGCCGCAAAAACAAAAATTCAACAAAAAGATTTGCAAATTAAAAAAATCGGAAGTGAAATCAAAAACAAAAATCAAACCATTTCTGATTTGAATAACGATATTGAATCTGGAAAGAAATCTTTAAGTCAGCTTATAAAAAAGACAAATGAAATGGATTATGTGACTTTTACTCACGCTGTTTTAAGTAGTGAATCAATTTCTGATTTCTATGGCGACATAAACACATATTCTTCGCTTAAAAAATCTGTTCAAGATTCTGTGAACAAGGTTCGGGGTGTGAAGATCGAAACAGAGACAGTTAAAAAACAGCTTGAAGTAAAACAAAACGAAGAGATTGATGCAAAAAAAGCCATTGAACAAGAAAAATCAACGGTTGAAAAAAGTGAAAAAGATCAAAAAAATCTTCTTTCAATAAGTAAAAATCAAGAAGCTGAATATGCGAAAGTTTTGGCGGCGAGACAAGCGGAGGCGGCGAGTATTCGTGCAAAGCTTTTCGAACTTCGCGGGCAAGGTGCTATTCCTTTCGGGCAAGCCTATGAATATGCAAAAGTTGCAAGCAAGGCAACAGGAGTTAGACCGGCATATATTTTGGCGATTTTGAAACAAGAATCTAATTTGGGTGCAAACGTTGGAACTTGCAATAGACCAGGAGATACTCGTACTTGGAAAGATATTATGCCCGGTCCAACAAGTGGATCTTGGAGAGATGATCAGTCTGCATTTCTTCGAATTACGAAAAAACTTGGGTTAAGTCCTGATGGTCAACCGCTTTCGTGTCCTTTGGCGTCTGGTGGTTGGGGAGGAGCAATGGGTCCTTCTCAGTTTATTCCAACAACTTGGGAAAGTTATGAAAATAGAATTGCCGCTGCTGTGGGGGCGAGTGTGGCAAATCCTTGGAACCCATCTCACGCAGTTACGGCAACAGCGCTTTATGTGAAAGATTTAGGTGCCGCTGCTCAAACATATACAGCAGAACGGGAAGCAGCTTGTAAGTATTATTCTGGAAGAAGTTGTACGGCGCCCGGTGTCGTGAATGCATTTTATGGAAACGCCGTAATGACTCATGCTGCCGCTATTCAAAAAGATATTGATGTCTTGGAGAGTTTTTAGATGGTTGATAAAGAAGAAAGCCCGCGCCTTCGGCGCGGGCTTTCTTCTTTAAAAATGTTTTAAGGTCTCAGCGTTTGCTGAGACCTTGGTTACTCTAGTTCTGCCTTGCCTCATCGTAGCTCATGAGTCTACGTGTTATGTAAGCATAGTTTATGATGTATTTTGTGCTTAGTATCAGAGAGACCTCACACTCCAAGGCTTGTCTGTCTTGGCGCCTTCTCTTGCGTTCATCTTTCTTTTTTCTACTCATGACCCGAAAGATTAAAGGTTCAACTTGATCTAATTTTAGCATTAAGTTTTAAAATATGTAAATGAAAAGCCCCGGCGCATGTGCGCTCGGGGCTTAACCTGTGCTTTTCAGCTATGGGATTCTTCCCATCATTTCTACCCACAGATCCCTTGCGTGGTAGAAATCTTCAGGTTCAAGTTGGCTCTCGTTGAAGCGATGAGTGTCTTCATCTGCTGGGCAGTCGGCCGATGGATGATGTTCACACAGACAAGCAAGACAAGATCCATCCATGACTTCTTTATAGAGAGCGGCGGCTTTTTGTTCCACCATCGCCTCTTCGGCTTGCTCACGTTCGAATTCCTTACGGTATTCTTCGAGTTCGCGAGCGTTTTCTTCTTCTATTTTGTCTATCTCGGCTTCGATAGCTCTTTGAGTTTCCTCAGTGATCTGCTCAAGAGCTATCTGATTGTTTAAACGCTTTACAGCGAGGCGGTTGTAAGTGCTTGCCATATCAGTAGGTTTATGTCGGTTTTGTGTGTCTTTATAAATTATATCACATACAAATATTTTGTCAAACTATATAATTTAACCATTTACGACCCTACACGAGAACACCGTTAATAAAATAGTAGAGTTTGCCTTAAAAACAACAACTGTTTGAGGAAAGCCTAGGCTTTCCGAGTTTTGTTGTTTTTTGGCTTAAACTCTACTATTTTTAGGTGTGAAG
>CAZOPP010000034.1:0-5596 GCA_964581875.1 uncultured Candidatus Saccharibacteria bacterium | reverse complement strand
ACAGAGTGACCTATCTGCCACAAGCGAGTGCTCGGTTGGGCTTTCCTTGCTCAAACTTGCGTTTATTTGTACGCCTACCTCGAGCACGGGAGCCTCCGCCAGAACGACGACACTTGCCAGAACTTCCTACTTGTCTACTCATAGTTCGAACGTTTGTTTTTATTATAATACTATATATAAAGAATGTGAATTGTGATAAACTTATATTGCAATGAGAAAAAAAACTAGAAAGGATAAAAATTTCAGAAACGAATACACAGGAATTATAAAAATTAATCAAAAAGGTGTTGGATTTTTAAAAGGAAAATCAAAAGAAGGTATTGAAGTGCCGAGCGGATTTCTCGGATTGGCGCTCAGCGGCGACACTGTAAAAGTTTTAATAAATTCAAAAAGAAAAAACGGTCCAGAGGTCGGCGAAGTTTCGGAAATATTGAAGAGAGCCAAAAAGGGCTTTGCTGGAAAAATAATAAAAGAAAATGGCGAATACTTTTTAGAAGCGAGCGATCCTCGCATGCCTTTTAATATTTTAATTCCTGAAAAAGAAAAAAACGGCGCAGTAGAAGACGACAAAGTTTTTGTTGAAATTATAAAATGGACTTCACGTAAAAAACCACCAATAGGAAAAGTTCTGAAAGTTTTGGGCCGCCACGGTGAACACAACGCAGAAATGGAAGGAATAATTCTTGAAAAAGGATTTGAATCTTCTTTTCCCAAAAAAGTAGAAGAAGAAGCAAAAAATATAAAACAAAGAAATTACGAAAGCGAAATATCTAAAAGAAGAGATTTGCGAGGAACAAAAACTTTCACGATAGATCCAGTCGACGCAAAAGATTTTGACGACGCACTTTCGTTTAAAAAAATAAATGAAGACAGATTTGAAGTTGGGGTTCATATTGCCGACGTTTCTTTTTTCGTCAGACCAGGAACAGAGCTCGACAAAGAAGCTCTCGAGCGGGCAACTTCTGTCTATCTTGTCGACAGAACAATCCCCATGCTCCCTGAAATTCTTTCAAACGACCTTTGCAGTCTAAATCCAAACGAAGACAAGTTTGCGTTTTCTGCAATATTTGAAATCGACAAGAAAGGAAAAGTTCTAAAAGAATGGTTTGGAAAAACTGTTATTCATTCTGACAAAAGATTTTCATATGAAGAAGCTCAAGAAGTTTTAAACAAAGGCGTTGGAATTTTCTTTGAAGAACTTTCAATATTAAACAGTATCGCAAAAGAACTCACAAAAGAAAGAGTAAAAAATGGCGCGCTTTTAATGGAACAAGATGAAGTAAAATTCAAACTCGACAAAAATGGTGTTCCGATAGATGTCTACACAAAAACTCGAGGCGACACAAACAAAATGATCGAAGAGTTCATGCTCTTAGCAAACCGACGTGTTGCAAAATGGGGATCTTTTGATGCTACAAAAAAAGAACGTTTGTTTATATACAGAATTCACGAAGATCCAGACAAAGACAAAATAAAAGATGTAGTCGCATATCTAAAACTTCTTGGCTACGATGTTCCAATGAACAAAGGCTACGTAGATCCGAAAGAATTTAACAAACTTTTCGCCAAGCTTGAAGGAAAAAGTGAAAAAGAAACAGTTCAAAGTGTGGTTATTCGTTCAATGCAAAAAGCCGTATATTCAACAAAAAACACAACCGGACACTACGGACTGGCTTTCAAATATTATACGCACTTTACTTCGCCAATCCGAAGATACCCTGATATTATCGCTCACCGGATTTTAGAAAAATACATAAACGGCGAGACAATCAAAAAAGAAAAAAGAAAAATGTATGAAGATATGGCAATTCACTCTTCTGAAAGAGAGCGAGATGCACAAGAAGCTGAAAGAACGAGTATAAAATACAAACAAGTCGAATACATGTCTTCTCGAATTGGCCAAAAATTTACTGGAATTGTTACTGGAATAACAGAATGGGGTATTTACGTAGCTGAGGAAAAGTCCCGCGCTGAAGGTATGATAAAATTAAGAGACCTTACAAGTGATTACTATACATACGACGAAAAAAACATGCTGGTTTCTGGAAAAGAGAAAAATCACAAAATAAGGATTGGAGACAAACTTAAAATTAAAGTTAAAAAAGCCGACCCTGAAGAAGGAGTGATCGACTACGAGCTTTTGTTCTAATTTAAACAATGCCGAAAAAAGTTTTGAAAAACATACTATGGAGTATTATCCCTGTTGGATTGGGTGTTGTTTTTACTTCTTTAATTTGGACAACCGTAGAAAAAATAAGTAGCAAAGAAGTTGGACCGAAAAACGAATCGAGCTTCATCACAAAAGTAAAAAACTTTTCAATCAGAAAAAACAAAATAGAAGACAACATCGCTTCGGTTTTCAAATTCGACAATATTACCTATCCACCACAACCAAGTTACGAAGTTTATCCCGGTGCAAAAGATTTAAAAATTGGCGCCGTTTCTTATGTAATCGGCGATGTAAACACTGGTGAAATAATTTTAGAAAAAAACTCTGAAGCGATTTTCCCAATAGCTTCTGTGACAAAACTAATGACAGCGCTTGTATCTCTTGAAACAAATGACCAGAACGACAAAACGAAAGTCTCGAGTCGAGCGGCAAATATTGAAAGCTCGAGAGGCGACCTTCGCACAGGCGAAACTGTTTTAGTTTCTGATCTTCTCTACCCTCTTTTGCTCGTTTCGAGCAACAACGCCGCAGAAGTTTTGGCTGAGTACGCTGGACGACCAACTTTCATGAAAGCGATGAACGACTTCGCAGAAAAAATCGGGATGAACAACACCAACTTTGAAGATCCAAGCGGACTTTCTTCAAAAAATACATCGACAGCAAAAGACCTTTTCAAACTAAGCACATATCTTGAAAACAATCATAGAGTTGTTTTTGATATCACGACACTTCTTGAATACACAGCTATTGGAAAAGTTTGGAGAAATATAAACAGATTTTCAAACAACGATAACTTTATTGGAGGAAAAACTGGATATACAAGCTTGGCAAAAAGAACGGGTGTTGGGATTTTCTCTGTTTCTTTTCCTGGATATGAAGACAGACATATTGGAATAGTTCTTCTTCGAACAGACGACAGAACAAAAGACATTTATACTATTTTAAATTACATAAGAGAAAATGTGATTTACGGATATCCAGAAGAACTTGTCGCACAAATAGAAAAAACTTCCGAAGAAGTTCCAGAAAATACTGTAAACAAAATAGATGAATCTTCAAACCAAGCAAGCGTGGCTGGCGCGTCTTCTGTAAACGAAGTTGCCTTAGTTGATCCAAAAGATATTGTTTTAATCGACCCTTGTCTAAAACCAGAAGACACTTTTGACGATCTTGAAATGTTCAACGCAACAAGTGAAAATCGTGTGACAGAAAACTATGTTCCAAGCGACCTAACGCCGATAAAAAAACGTGTAAACACAAAAGGGAAAGAAATTTGTCTTACAAAAAATACTGCAAACGCTTTAGAAGAAATGTATAACGCTTCAAAAGAAGCTGGTGTCGATTTGGTTACAACTTCTGGATTTAGAAGTGAAGAAACCCAAAAATGGCTTTATGATGAGTGGCACAAAAACAATTTCGCTGCGCCAGGTGAAGAAGCTGTGGCAAAACCAGGATACTCAGAGCATCAGCTTGGTACAACCGTGGACTTCACTTCCCCAGCTGTCGGATACGATTCTGGACACAGAAGTTTTCATTTAACAGATGAGTACGATTGGCTTGATAAAAATGCTTTCAAATATGGATTTGTGATGAGTTATCCGCCAAACAAAGATACTGGGTATATTTTTGAACCTTGGCATTGGCGATATGTCGGCCTTCCAAATGCGTATCATATAAAACTTGCAAATATAACTGTGCAGGAATTTTTAGAACCTAATTTAGAAAAAAATATGCAAAATAAAAAAGAAGAGGTGCAAGAAGTAAGCATATCTTTTATCGGAGATATTATGATGGATCGAGGAGTTAAAACTTCTATCTACAAAAACCACGGCGGCGACTACAACAAACTTTTTCAAAATCTAGGCGAACTAAAAGAAGACGATATAACCTTTGGGAACCTTGAAGGTCCGGTTTCAGACGTTGGAAACAATGTCGGAAGTAAATACTCTTTTCGAATGGAAGAAAAAAGTTTAGAAGCATTGAAAAATGCTTCTTTTGATATTGTGTCGTTTGCAAATAATCACGTTGGAGATTGGAACGTCGCGGCTTTCAACGACACAATGCAGAACTTGGAAAACACTGGAATCGTTTACGCTGGAGCTGGGAAAAATATTTCTAACGCAAGCCAGGTAAAAATTATAGAAAAAAATGGAGTGCGCGTAGGCTTTTTAGCTTTTACCGACGTTGGGCCAAATTGGATGGCGGCAACAGAAGAGAAATCTGGAATACTTTTAGCAAGTGATCCGAAAAGAATTGAATATATTCAAAACGCAAAAGCTCTTTCAGATGTTTTGGTCGTGTCGTATCACTGGGGCGACGAATACAAACCTTTCAACGAAAGACAAAAGTCTTTAGCAGAAAGTTCGATAGATGCTGGAGCAAGTATTGTCGTCGGCCATCATCCGCACGTAATGCAAGACACGGTAAAGTATAAAAATGGTTTGATTATTTACTCTCTTGGAAATGCGATTTTTGATCAATACTTTTCAGAAGAAACAATGAAAGGTGGATTAGTGAACGCGACCTTAGATAAAAATGGATTGAAAGATTACACAGAAAAATATTTTGTTTTGGACAAGACCTATGTTCCGGGTGTGCCTGTTTTGAAATAAACGACTTATTACTTTTTTCATTACCAAAAAAGTAACCAAAAAGGCTAGACCTTGATGAAATATTACTAAAAATAATAGATTTTAAGCTAATAAAACTTCAAACTCGAAAAGTCTATACTTTCCTCAAACAGTGAAGTTTAATAAAGCAAAATACTATTATTTTCTTAACGTAATATTTCAAATGGTCGAATGATTTTAATTAAAGATCAGACAACAAAAAAGAGTCATCCACACGCGGTGATGACTCTGTTACAGGAGAGCTTTCGCTCCGTCCTGCCCGTACAAGCACTTAGGACGCAGATGTCCGGCGAAGTAACTTGCCTGTTGAACGATGGATGGCCATAGGCTCTCTTCCTGTCGTTCACATATTTTGATCTCCTTTTGGAGAATTGTGTTTAAAGTACATCTCGATCCCCGGAAGGATGAGTCTTGCGACCCATCCTCCGAGAACCACTGCATGCAGAGAAAAATGGCCTGCACGAACCTTGACTAAATCATAGCACATACAGAATATTTGTCAAGTATTTTTAACTTTGTATTTTTGTTTGCCTAAAAAGCTTTATTTTTCAATGGTTTTTTGGAAATAGCTGAAAATTTTCTTTTTTGGGATGGGTTTTGAGAAAGGAAAAGGACGGCGCGCGGAGCGCGCCGTCCTTTTCCCTATAAAAACAAAACCAAAATCCCAATTATGTCGATATATCGATAGAATTATGATTGACTCTCGCAAAATTATAAAACCAGCGCCGAAGGCGCCGGGCCAAAAATCCAATAAATAAAATAGGTCGATATATCGACCTATTTTATTTATTGGATT
>CAZOPP010000033.1:0-5693 GCA_964581875.1 uncultured Candidatus Saccharibacteria bacterium | reverse complement strand
ACCACAATTGCGACACTGAACCTCTGTTCTATTCATCCCGTGTGAATCATCGGAAGCCAACAATACATGCTCCAAGTTTTCAGGTTTATCAAAACTTGGCCAACCCGTTCCAGAATCAAACTTTGCATCTGAAGAAAAAAGTGCTTGACCGCAAACCTTACAAATATATTTACCCTTCTCTTTATTATTTAAAAACTCACCAGAAAAAGGTGCTTCTGTGCCTTTGTTTTGAGTCACCTCACGCTCTGATAATTCTTGTTTTCTTTTATCTAGATCCATAAATCTCTGATATTTTTTTCCAATCAACAACATTCCAAAAAGCTTCAATGTAATCCGCGCGCTTGTTTTGATATTTTAAATAATACGCGTGTTCCCAAACATCGAGCCCAAGAATTGGTGTGCCTTTTTCTTTTGCGTCTCCTATAAGCGGATTGTCTTGAAGTGGTGTTTGAATTATTTTTAAACTCCCACCATCTTTTACAAGCCAAACCCAGCCAGAACCAAAAAGCGACTTTGCTGATTCTGAAAATTTATTTTTAAATTCTTCAAAGCTTCCAAAATTTTTATTCAGCGCTTCTAAAAAACCACCTGTTGGAGTAGACTTTTCTGGTAACAAAATTTCCCAGAAAAAAGAATGATTCCAATGTCCTCCAGCGTTGTTTCTGACAGACCTGTCTAGCTTTGAAACATTTTCTAAAATATCTTCAATACTTTTATTTTCCCATTCTGTTCCCTCCACCGCTTTATTTAATTTTTCGACATAGCCACCATGATGTTTTGTGTGATGAATTTCCATTGTTTTTGCGTCAATAAAAGGCTCCAAGGCGTCGTATGAATATTTAAGTTTTGGTAATTCAAACATATTTTAATTATACCAAAAAACCCAGACCTTTGCAGGTCTGGGTTTTTTGCCTTTTATTTACAAACTTTATTAAGCACACCTCTTGTCATTGGTCCGACAATACCGTCAGAATCCAAAGAGTTTTGAGATTGAAATTGTTTTACCGCCATGTCTGTAAGAGGTCCGAAAAGTCCGTCAACAATGCCAACACTTATTCCTTTCTTGTTTAGCAATTCTTGTAATTTTGAAACTTCACCAAACTTAGAACCTTTTTTCATTGGAGTTGTAAATGAATATTTTTCACAAGAATCTTCGTTTATCGGCGTGTTTGGCGATTCGTTGTTTACAGTATTTTGAACAACAACTTTTCTTGGTCTTGACCCAGATGAACTACCACCCGAAGAAGTTACAGCAACTCTTGCGAACCCGACCGGGTCGACGATTGTTCCATTTTCCAAACCATCTTCATCAAGAGCGCCACCGTCTGTTACATCATATGTCATTTTCAATGCTCTTTGTCCGTCGATAGTTACCTCTTCGATTACTGCAGAATCTATTGTTGTATACTCACCTGTTGATTCGCTGTATTTTCTAGCGATTGTTCCACTAACTGGAGTATTTTCGCAGAAACAGTACACAGAAACTGTTGCTGTTTCTCCTGCGTCTTTACAATCAACACTGAAAGTTATAATTCCTAATGGGTAGTCATAACCTGAATCTTGAGCTGCAAGAGCACTTTCTGCTGACGCAGACGGAGAATCGTTTCTTGAACAATCTCCAGTTGTAACAACGCTTGAATATGATCCAGAAACAGAGTTAACAAAAGAAGAAACGTTCTTTTCAATAGCATCGTCGTATCCGCTTTCGTCAACATCTCCACTGTTTGGAGCAGCGTCTTCAACAGCCGAAGAAATTCCGTCTCCGTCATCTATTTCTGCAAAAAATACGTCACTTGCTCCATTTGTGTCACCAGAAACTAAGTTTGTTGCAAATGAAGGAAAAGCAGTATATCTTCCTCCATTAGAAAAAGATATCGCGGTAGAGTAAGAGCTACCGTTAGCTTCTACTCCACCAACTGTCATACTTATACGATCAGTCAAATCTAACATTATATCTCTAACAAAAATATCATAGTTATCATCTCCAGTTGTTGTATCACCCACAACATAATCTGTTGAGTTAGAGAGAAAAGAGACATATCTGCCATCAGGAGAAATAGATGTTGGTATGGTTGTCATAACATCATCAATCTCATTACCACTTGGATCAACAGATATTCTTTTTGTTATACCCAAAGTTCTGTCTCGGACAAAGAGGTCATCTCCAGCATTTGTATCATTGTCAACTAAATTCGTTGCGTCTGATCCAAAGATAATATATCTACCGTCATCTGAAATCATTTTCCTACCCAAATTAGTTATATCCCCATCTGATTCTTCTTCATCTGAACTAACGTTTACCCTCTCTGTTGTACCTAATTGAATATCACGTAAAAAATAGTCAGCTGTTAAGTTTGTATCAGAGGCAACCAGATTAGAGGCTCCAGATAAAAAAGCTACGTAACGACCATCTCCAGAAATTGACGGACTATTTGAATAATCATTAGCTTCTTCGTCTGAGCTGTTTATGCTTACTCTTTCAGTGGTACCGAGAGTTCTATCGCGAACAAAAATATCACCTTCACCATTTGTATCTCCACTAACAAGATTAGAAGCTGTAGATTCAAAAACAACATAACGCCCATCACTTGAAATAGATGCGCCATCAGAATCATTGTTTGCAAAACCATCATCTGAGGCAATACTTATCAGTTCTATGGTGTTTAAATCTCTATCGTATAGAAAAATATCATCTTTTGCATTATCGTCTCCGTCTAAAAGATTTGTAGCTGAAGACGTAAATGTTACAAAACGACCGTCATTTGAGATATCTACATCCAAAGATTCACCGTCTGGTTCTAAGCTTAGATCACCTATACTAACCCTCTCCATAGATTCGCCTAAAATAGAGTAAACGAAAACATTTCCAACATCATTAGTACCTCCATCTACAAGATTTGTAGCATAGGATGTAAAAACAATAAATTCACCGCCGGCCGACAAAACAGAGTCTCCTGCATCGCCGTCGCCGATAACACCTAAATCACTCTTACTCACCAGGTCTATACTAGCTATACCGGCGTTTGCAGGCAAAACACCGACAATAAAGAACGACAAAGTTAGTAATGTAGAAATTATTTTTTTCATATTTATTTTCTGATTAATGATAATTATTTTTTGAGTGAATCTCTGATTTCCATCAAAACATCTAACTCTGAAGGACCTTTTGGTGCTTCTGGTTTTTCTTCTTCTTTTTTCTTTAGTTTATTCATACCTTTTATAACAAAGAAAAGAGCCAAAGCTACAATCAAAAAAGCTATCAAAGCGTTTATAAAAGATCCGAGAGCCAACACAGAAGCACCAGCTTCTCGGGCGGCGGAGACAGAAGTGAAAGTTGTTTCTGTCGGATTTTTTATAACAAAGAAAAGATTACTAAAATCTGGAAGACTTAAAAGTCCAGAAACAAGTGGCATTATAACGTCGTCTACCAAAGATTTTACGACTGTTCCAAAAGCAGTACCGATTACAATACCGACAGCAAGATCAATCATATTTCCCTTCATTGCAAATTCTTTAAATTCTTTTAACATATTTGTATTTTTAAGCTTATAATGTCTCAGATATTATAACAAAATTGGAGTCGTTGCATAACAGTATTTTTCACCACAAAACAAAAACCTCGCAATTGCGAGGTTTTTGTCTTTAGTTATCGTCGTCATCGTCGTCGCCTCCACGCCCTCTTCCACGTCCAGAATGATCGTCGTCATCATCACTATCGTCATTATCGTCATCACTATCATCATCTGAACTATTGCTATTTCCGTCGCAATCTTCTGGATTACGCCATTCACCTCGGCAGAAAACCTCATCATCGTTTTCACGAGTATCACCACCAAGAGAAGCGCCGACACCAACATTTATACCAGCACCAACTGAGAACCCTGGATTATCATCATCTTTTCTATCGTCGTCATTTCCATGGCCTCTGTCCTTATCTTCACGTGAATCATCCTCACTATCATTATCAGATTTTGATTCAAATTTAATTTTTCCGTTTTCTTTTACTTCAAGTTTAAAACCATCGCCATCTATTTTAATCTTGCTATTTGGATTTGATTCCAAAATTTCTCTTATTCTTTCAATGGCTTCTTTGATTTTCATTTCTGATTCATCTGAAAGTTCTGCATCACTCCAATCTGACAGGGTTTGCAAACTTATCTCAAAATCTCTTTTTTCTTTCTTGTTTTTTATTTCTATTGAAGAACTACTATTTAAAAATTCTTTGTCGTCAGAACGAGAATCTCTGTCTTCAACTTCAAAATCAAGAACAGCTTCAATCTTTTCATCTGTTAAATTATATTTTGATTTTATTTCAGAAATTATTTTTTCTTTATCTGTCTCTTTTGTAATAAAACCATAGTGCTTGTTGTCAGCTTCTATTTTTACAGTTGTTTCGTTTGTGAAAACATCGACCTCGACTTCTGTTACGTTTGCAGAAGAAAGATCAATACTTCTAACATTTACAGAACCTTTAGCCACTTTTTCAGCCTCAGAAACTCTTTCCTTTGCAAAGCGAACTCTCAGTTCATCCTTTTTTTCTGGAGAATTTGCCAAACGAATTCTCGCTTTTTCAACAGCCAAATCAACTCCATACAAGCTGTCACCTGGAACAGATGCGTTTGACGCCGCGACAACACCACCACCTCCACCCAAAATAAGTAAACCGATAAGTAAACCAACCATATATTTTTTAAAATTAAAAATTGATAATAAATTATTTTGCATTTTGCTCTGCCCTTCCAACGACAAAGAAGACCAGATTAATTGCTTTTCTGCATCAGAGAGTTTTTTGATATTTATTTTTTCTAAATCTTTATCGGAAATCATATTCTTTTATAAAACTATGATTTTTTAATATCTTAATTGCTCTGTGATGTAAGACCTTGACACTGTTTTCTTTTGCGCCAATCATCTTTGCAATTTCATTAAATTGAAGGTGTGAAAAATACCTGAGTTCAATCACTAATCGCTGTTTTGGTTTTAAAAGAGAAACAGCTTGCAAAAGTTTTCTATAATCTTCAGGGTTTTCTAATTCTTCTGGAATATCGTAAATATTTTCGAGTGATAAAGTTTTTTTATCTTTTTTACGAAACCAAAAAATTCTACGACGAACCACTTTCCAAAGAAAACCATAAAAATGTTCGTCAGATATAAATTCAAATTTGGGAAGTGATTTCCAAAATGAGTTGTATATTTCTTGAACAACATCTTTTGCGTCTTCTCTGTTTTGAACCCTTAATAAAACATAGTTAAAAACACGATCTATCGTTAAATTATAAATCTCTTTGAACGCGTTTTCATCAACTCTTGCTTGTTTTAGTAAATATTCAAGGTTTTGCATACCTTCACTTATTATATACACCTTTGAAGACAAAAGGTTACATATTTAAAATTTAATATCTTTAATTGATTTTACTCTCTCAATATTTGGATGAAAACACATTAAAGACCTGTCGTTGTGGTCGCCGACAACATATATTTTTTTATTAAAAGCAATAGCGATTCCAAGCTCAACAAACATATCTGTTCCACCCACGTCGCTTATTAAAACAAAAGTGTCACAATTTTTTATATCATTTTCTACTACCTTTGAAATCTCGCTACATTTTTTATGATTTTTATCGTATGGTTTTTGTGAATCCATCCATATCCAAGAAGAAACAATTTTATGACCCAATTTTTCTAACTTTTTA
>CAZOPP010000032.1:4245-5706 GCA_964581875.1 uncultured Candidatus Saccharibacteria bacterium | reverse complement strand
AGATTTTGAAAATCGCGAAGCTTTAAAAGAGGAATAGATCTTCCAAGGTGAATATTTGGACTTGTTGGATCAATGCCAAGCTTAATTCGAAGCTGTTTTCCTGAAAGAAGTTTTTTCTTTAAATTTTCTCTGTCGATAATTTCTTCAACACCTCGACTAAGAAGCTCGTCTATTTTTTTAGAATCAGTTATTATTTTTGCCATATTGGGTAATTTTACCACTTTCGAAGGACTCCGTAAATTATTGCAAAAAATTAAACAAAGGGTAATATATTTTCCACCTTTTCGTCATATTAAAAGATGGCAAAAAGTCTTTTTACTGATAATATTTGATTAAGGCTTTACTAAAGAGGTAACACATCTATTTCATGATCAAAAAAATAAAAAATAAGTTAAAGAAGATTAAAGATATTCGTCCGCCTAGTTTTAAAAAACATAAACATAAAATCATAAATCTTGGGTTGATTTTTGTTGTTTTTGGAGTTGTCGCAGCGGCGTTCGCTATTATTTGGGTTGCCACTCTTCGTGTTCCAGATTTTACTTCTTTTGACGAAAGACGAGTTGCAAGATCAACAAAAATCTACGACAGAACAGAAGAAGAAATTCTTTTCGATATTCACCAAGATGTAAAAAGAACAGTTATTCCTTTTGAAGAAATGGGTGATGCGATAAAAGACGCAACTTTGGCTATCGAAGACAAAGATTTCTACCAACACAAAGGTGTTCAACCAAAAGCTTTTATTAGAGCTGTTGTTGTGAACTTAAAATCTGGAAGTTTTTCTCAAGGTGGTTCGACAATCACACAACAAGTTGTTAAAAACTCTCTTCTAACAAACGAAAAAAGAATTTCAAGAAAATTAAAAGAGTGGTTTTTGGCTTTGAAGCTTGAAAAAGAAATGTCAAAAGATGACATTTTGGCAACATATTTAAATGAAATTCCTTATGGTGGAAATATTTACGGAGTAAAAGAAGCTGCAAATTATTTCTTTAGCAAAAATCCAGCCGATGTAACTATTGCCGAAGCAGCTTACTTGGCAGCTATTCCAAAAGCACCGACATACTATTCTCCATACGGAAAAAACAAAGAAAAGACAGACGAAAGAAAAGATTTGGTTTTGTCTGAAATGTATAAACAAGGAAGAATAACAGAGGAAGAATACTTGGCTGCAAAAGAAGAAGAGGTTGAGTTTCTACCGCAAAGTAGATTTAGCATCAAAGCTCCACACTTTGTTTTCTATGTCAGAGAATATCTTGAACAAAAATACGGTGCAGATGTTGTAGAATCTGGTGGACTGAAGGTTGTAACAACTCTTGATTACGATCTTCAACAAAAAGCCGAACAAGTTGTTTACAAACACGCAAAAGAAAACGAAGAACTTTACAATGCTTCAAACGCAAGCCTTGTCGCAATGAATCCACAAACTGGAGAAATTTTGACAATGGTTGGTTCTCGAAATTATTT
>CAZOPP010000032.1:0-4145 GCA_964581875.1 uncultured Candidatus Saccharibacteria bacterium | reverse complement strand
AGAAACGTTCCAGCGGTGAAACTTCTTTACCTAACAACAATCAACGACGCCCTAAGAACCGCAAAAAATATGGGTATAAAAACTCTAAAGGATGCAAACCAATATGGTCTAACTCTTGTGCTTGGAGGTGGTGAAGTTTCTCTTCTTGATATGACTTCTGCTTATGGAGTTTTTGCAAACGAAGGCGTTCGTGTTGAACCGGTTTCGATTTTACGAGTCGAAGATGCCAATGGAAATATTCTTGAAGAACACAAAGAATCACGTGGACAAGTTGTTATCGACGCAAACTCAGCTCGAATAATTTCTGATATGTTAAGCGACAACGTAGCTCGTACTCCTCTTTTTGGAGTAAACTCATTCCTTAATTTTGGAGAAAGAGATGTTGCTGGAAAAACGGGAACAACAAACAACAACAAAGACGCATGGATGATGGGATATGCACCGAATTTGGTTGTAGGTGTCTGGTCTGGAAACAACGACAACACGCCGATGAAAAAAGGTTCTGCAATCTCTGGAAGACTTTGGCGAGAGTTTATGGATTTTGCACTTACAAAAGTTTCAAGAGAATCTTTTACTCCACCTTTTATAAACGAATCGCTTGAACTAAAACCAATACTTCGTGGAAACTGGCTTGGAGGAGAAAGTGTTTTGATTGATTCTGTTTCTGGAAAACTTGCTACAGAATTTACCCCAGAAGAAACTCTAAAAGAAATAACTGTAACAAATGTTCATAACGAACTTCACTGGATAGACCGAACAAATCCAACTGGACCAAATCCAGAAAACCCAGGCGGAAGACAATATGAAAACTGGGAATATGGAGTTCAAAATTGGTGGAATTTAAATAAAGGAAATTACAATACAGTAAGAGAATCTGACATTCCAACAACATATGACAATGTTCATACAGAAGATAGTCAGCCACAGATTGAAATAACTTATCCAGAAAGAAACGAACTTCATGATCCAAACGAACCAATATTTATCCAGCTTGATTATGAAACAGAAAACCCAGTTGATTCGTTCGACATCTTTGTAAACAATACTTACTTAGGAAACACGAGAAACACACCGTTTAACTTCTCTTTCATTCCGTCTTCAGTAGATTCAATTCAATCAGTAAACGAATTAAAAGTAATTATTAGAGACAGGGCTTACAACAAAAACGAAGCGAGTGTAATGTTTTCGGTGGATATTTAATTTATGAATTGGATAATACCTTTATTTATACTAGTTATTCTAGAAGCAACCGCAGATATAATATCTAAAACATGGCAACTAAGGGGTGGATGGGTTCTTGCAAGTTTGGCATTACTAACATATATTATTGCAAACACGTTTTGGTTAATCTCGCTTAAAAATGGAGCGGGATTAGCAAAAGGAGCTGTATTGTTTTCTGTTTTTTCCGCAGTTCTGGCAGTAATTATTGGAGTTATGTTTTACAAAGAAAACATAACAACAGTTCAACTTATCGGATTAATTCTGGGAATAATATCTATCACTTTTATATTCTGGGAATAAAAAAATAGGCAAAACTATTTTATATCTTTAATAGTTTTGCCTATTTTTTGTTTTTGGATTTCTTTAATTATTTCTTTTTTGTGAAGTTGTATCTCAGTTCTTATATAAGGATTTGATTTTATGTACAAAACTTCATTTTTAATCACAACGTCGCTTCTTTCAAGTTTTATTTTAAGTATTTTTTCAAAAACCGAAATAACAACATCTTTTTCGGCAAAATCTTTTGAGAACTTTTTATTAAAACTAGATAAAAGATCTTTTATATTCGCCATATTATCTATTCATCGGCATTATCAAGTATTTAAAACTCTTATCACTGTTCCCTTTTACGATTATTGGTCTGTTTGAACCATTAAAGTTTAAAGAAATTGAATCTTCTGAAATTGATTGAAAACAGTCAAGTAAATATTTTAAATTTATATTTATATCAATATCTTTTCCGTTTAAAGAGCCTTCAAGAAGCGTTCTGTTTTCACCAACGTCTTTATTTTCTGAATATATTTCAAGTTTTTTCTCTGAAGGTTTAACAGAAAGCGTTATTTGATTAAATTTATCAGAAAAAATATTTGAAAGCTTTAAAGCATTTTGAAGATCGTCTTTTAGTAAAATAACAGTTGTTTCAAACTCTTTTGGAATAATTTGTCTGTAATCAGGGAAAATTCCGTCAACAAGTCGCGAAGTCAGAAAAAGACCTGAAGATTGGAAAGATATTTGATTTTTATTATATGTAACCTTTATATCGTCATTTAAAGAAGACAAAACCTTTAAAATTTCAAGAATGTTTTTGTATGGCACTAAAATTGAAGAAATATCAGCTTCTTTTTTGTTTTCAATATTTTTTTCCGCCAATCTAAAAGAATCTGTTGAAACAAAGTAAATTTTGTTTTCATTTGTATAAAAATACACACTAGAAATTTCAGGTTTAATATCTGACACGGACGAACTGTAATAAACCGCCTTAATACCTTCTAAAAGCTCCGTAGAAGAAATTTCAAAGCTATCACCTTCAACTGCCGGTAAAGTTGGAAAATCTTCTTTAGGAACTGATTTAAGCGTAACAGAACTATTTTTGTTTGAAATAACAAGATTATTATCTTTTTGAGTAAGAGTAATTATTTTATTATTACTTAGATTAACAATCGAGTTATACAAAACAGATCCAAGTATTGCGATCTCGCCTTCTTTTTCGATATTTGCTGGAATCTCGACTTCTATTCCTAAACTTAAGTTTGTCGCCTTAAAGGTCAAAGACTTTCCTTTTGCAGTTATAAGGACAGAATTTAAAACCTCAAGAGTAGAATTTTTACTAACAATCTTTTCAACTTGAGTAACAACTTCTTTAATACTTTCTGCGCTACATTCTAATTTCATATTATTAAATGTTAAGAAGGTTATTTATAAAAGATTATATTTATTAGCCCTGTTGATAGTGTTAATAAACTTAATTAATCGTTGTAAAACTTTGCTTAATAAAAATTTTTATCTGTGTAAAACTTTTCTATAAACTATGAGTATCTTTTCTAAAATAAATTTTTTAAATTAATTTTATTTTTACTTTAGATAATTCACAGAAAGTTATAAACAAATTAAGACACTTATAAACATCTTTATTAACAGTTTTTAATTAAACATTACTCGTATTTGCTCAATCTCTTCTACAAGTTTCGGATCTTCCTTAAGGTCATTTTTAATCTTTAAACAAGAGTGAATAACAGTCGTGTGATCTTTTCCACCCAACTTTTGTCCTATAAGAGGATAAGAGACATTGAAATCTTCACGCAATATATACATTATTATCTGACGAGCTTTTACAATTTCCTTTCTTCTTGTTTTTTCGTAAATATTGTCTTCAGCTATATCGTAAAAATCACTAATTGTTTTAACAATATTTTGAACAGACACACTTTTCTTTGGTTTTATATTGTTTTTTATAAGTTTTTTAACTTCAATTAAAGTTAAATCTCTTTTTTTGAACTGAATTTGGCAGATTATTGTATTTAGTGTTCCTTCAAGTTCTCGAATGCTTCCACTTATTGAAAGCGCAATATATTCAATAATATCGTCAGCTAAATCTATTCCATTTTCCTCCAGTTTAGACTTAATTATAGCTATTTTTGACTCTGCTTCTGGTTCTGTGACATCAACAATCATTCCAGATCCGAATCTTGAACGAAGTCTGTCTTCAAGCCCTGGAATGTAGTTTGGGTGTTTATCTGATGAAAAGATTATCTGCTTGTTGTTTTCATAAAGACTGTTGAAAAGGTGGAAAAGTTCTTCCTGAGTCTTTTCTTTGTTTGAAATAAATTGAACGTCGTCCATGATCAGAACATCATATTGGCGATATTTTTGCTTAAATTCGTTCGGTTTGTTGTTTTTTAGAGAGTTTACGTAATCAACAGCGAATTTCTCAAGTGGAATATAATGAACAGTTTTTCCTGGAAACTTTTCTTTTATAGAATTCCCTATCGCCTGAATTAAGTGAGTCTTTCCAAGTCCTGTTGGACCGTAAATAAAGAAAGGGTTGTAGGCTTTTCCTGGGTTTTTGATAATTGCTTGAGCTGCGGCATATGCTAATTCGTTGAAACCACCAACAATAAACGTATTAAAAACATATCGAGGGTTTA
>CAZOPP010000031.1:0-5715 GCA_964581875.1 uncultured Candidatus Saccharibacteria bacterium | reverse complement strand
GCTAATTCGTTGAAACCACCAACAATAAACGTATTAAAAACATATCGAGGGTTTAGATTATCTCTTTTATCGATATACAAACTACTAAGCGGAAGCTCGTTGTTTATTATTATATTCTGATTTAAATCACTTTCCTTCTTGTTTGGATTGTGTTTATAGATACTAAACTCAACATTTCTAATATTGTTTGAATAGTTCATTAAAACCTTCAAAATAAGTTTTTCGTGCTTGTTTTTTAGCCAATCTTTTACGAATTCGTTCGGAACACCAACATAAGCAGTTCCATTTTCTTGTTTTGTAAGTCTTGTATTTTTAAACCATGTAACAAAGTTAGCTCTTGAAAGATTATTTTCAATCTCATTTAAACAGCTTTCCCAGATTTGTTTGTTATCAATCATGGATATAAAAATTAAAACTAAAGTAAGTTAGAAGTATTATAATCTTTTTGTTAAAAAAAACTTTATAAACAAAAATGTTTATAACATGTGGATAACTACATTATATAAAACAAAAAAACTTTTTTAAAATTTATCACCTATTAACCATTGATTTATTTTTATGTCTAGTATATAATCGCCCTACTTATGTCATTTACATATAAACCAAAAAAGAAAAAAAGAGCTAGAACTCACGGTTTCCTTGCGAGAACGTCTACAACTAGCGGTAAAAAGGTTCTACAAAGCCGCCGAAGAAAAGGCCGAGCTAAACTGACTGTATCTAAGCCTCGATAATATTTATGGCGATTCCTAAGAAAAATAGGATATCTAAGGAATATTTTGAAGAAATAAGCAAAAACGGGAAAGGATTCTCTTCCCCGTTTTTGTCTATTAAATATCTAAAAAATGACCAAAAAATAAGCCTTTTTGCGACAGTTGTTTCAAAAAAGGTTTCAAAGATTTCACCAAAAAGGAATTTAGTAAAAAGAAGGATAAATTCTGTGTTGAATAACAATAAAAACGTTATAAAACAAGGGTTTTTTGTGGTTTTTTATGTAAAACCAGGCGCTTTAGATCGAAGCTTTGATCAAATAAAAGAAGAAGTCCTTAATCTGCTCAAAAAAACAGGACTTTTGTTATAATTTAAGGATGAAATACTTATTTATAGCTTTAATATGGCTTTATCAAAAGCTAATCTCTCCAATTTTCTATCTTTTAGGTGTCAGGTGTCGGTTTTACCCAACTTGTTCACACTATTCTATGGAAGCCTTCCAAAAACACGGATTTTTCAAGGGTTTTTGGCTTTCTGTCCGCCGAGTTTCAAGATGTCACCCATGGGGCGGTTCTGGGGTTGATGAGGTGCCTAAATAAATACAAAAAGACCACCGAAGGCGTGGCCTTTCAGTGGTCTATTACCCTATTCATCTAGGGCTTTGAAGGTCTTGAAAACCTCCTGTGCTTTCATGGTGAGTTCCTGGTCTACCTGGATTCCGATACCCCGCAAACGTTCCCAAACATCGGGTAGGTTGAGGGGGTTCGTATAAAACCATGAGTTGTCGCTCTTGTGGCTTTCTCCGAACACAATGGTTGATGTCGGTGTCGTCTTGTCGAAATCGACAAATCTGGCACCGTAACCAGAGCAACCACTCCCGGAAACCAGGAGCCCTATCCTCACCCCCTTGTCCTTTCCGTCATTGAACCTGTGGGGGCTGATATGCATGATCGGCTGGATACGCTTGATGTTGAAGTCAATGGCGAGTATTTGGGATATCTTCCCATAAATACTCACACCCATGAGGTGTCCGCTGCAGCAGCTGCCACCACCAATGATGACGGCCGTTTCAGTTGAACCCCAGTAAGGGTGTCTGTAGCCTGGCAAGATCTCGTCATCCTGTCCTTGACCGTTCGCATGTTTGGCACCCAGCATTATCAGGCCGCATCGGAGTGATCCGTGACACTCATTATCAATTGGGCTCGTGAAGAACGTCTTGCCGTCCTTCAGTAGAACCTGGTTCTCCCTTCCGTTGTTGAAGCTGTACATGGCGGTGCATGTTAGGTTTTGTGAATGTTCAAGGTGGCTAACGGCATGTTATCATATTATTTATATTTTGTCAAGCGTTAAGTAACCGCCTGACCCTACACGAGAACGCTATTAATAAACAGTAATCAAAGAGATTTCGACCGTTTTAAATATTGCGACTCAAAAATAATAGTATTTTGCCTTAGAAAATGATGCTGTTTGAGTTAGAGAAAGAAGTGCGGGGCACTTCTTTCTCTAACGAGTTCATCATTTTCTTGGCTTAAAATCTATTATTTTAAGCAATATTTAATTAGGTCTTGAACTTTTGTTACTTTTCCTTCAAGGGAAAAGTAAGTAAGGGTTTTTCTGTAATAAAAAATAGAAAGAAAACTTTTATTCAAAACTTTCCAAAAACTTTGAAAATCCGCCATTTTACGTTAAAATCAAGAAATGTTTACTACGATTTTTTACGAACCAATATATAACGCCCTTGTTTTCCTTGTAAACGCTATTCCTGGCGGAGATATCGGTTTGGCTGTTATTTTACTTACTCTTATTATTAAATTTATCCTTCTTCCCCTTCATCGAAAGGCTATTGTTAGCCAAATAAAACTAAAGCAACTTGAACCAAAAATAAACGAAATTAAAGAAAAATATACAGATAAACAAGAACAGGCGGCAAAAACCTTTGAATTATACAAGCAAGAAAAGATCAATCCCCTTTCTGGTTGTTTGCCAATCCTTATCCAGCTTCCAATAATTTTCGCTTTGTATAAAGTTTTTCTAAATGGCTTTGATTTTTCTTCTGCAGAACACCTTTATTCTTTTATAAAATCTCCAGAATCGGTGAATATTAATTTCCTTGGATTCTTTGATCTAACAGCAAAAAACCTTTTCTTGTCAGTTCTTGCTGGTATAACTCAATTCTTCCAAATCGATTTGGCGGTGAAAAGAAATCCTCAAACAAAAAACGACGGAACAATGCAAGCAAATATTTCAAACATAATGAGCAAACAAATGCGATTCATAATGCCGGTATTTGTTGGATTTATCTCATATCAAATTTCCGGAGCGATCGCACTTTACTGGTCTGTGAACAACATTTTCACAACAGTTCAAGAAGTTTTGATAAATAAAAAAATGGCGAAGAAGAAAGAGATAATTGAAGCCGAGATTATTAATAAATAATATAAAGCTTTATGGAAACAGAAATCAAAAAAATAATCGAAGAATTTCTAACAAAAACTGGTTTTGATTTTACGTCTGTTTCAAGTGAGCTTGATATGGATTCTGGTTCTTTTTGGTTTGATATTGAAAGTTCGGACTCAAGATTTCTTATCGGAAAAGATGGTGAAACAATCCAAAGTATAAATTATTTGGTTCGAAGATTTGTTGATAAAAAGTATCAAGAAAATTCCCCAAGAGTTACTGTTGATATAAATAAATATCAAAAATCAAAAATAGAAAAAATAAAGACAATCGCCCACATGATGGCTGAAAGAGCTAGATTTTTCAAAAGCAGTATTGAGCTAGAGCCAATGAATTCTTTCGAAAGAAGAGTTGTTCACGAATATGTTTCAAATCATTCTGATATTTCATCTGAATCTGCCGGGTTTGGGAAAAACCGCCATGTTGTTATAAGTTTTGTGAAGTAGTTTTTAAAACAAAAAAGGTCTGGCAGGCTACGCCTGCCAGACCTTTTTTGTTAGACAACACGCTTTTTCTCTGGTATATTAAAGTTACTGATTAATAATTTAAACAAAGTCAATCTAAGATTTATTTCAGAAAAACCGAAATCCTGTATGTTTTATAAAATTTCTAAAAAACAAGATAAGTTTCATAAACATCAAAACCTTTTCTAGGTATATTTTAGAGCGACAAAATCGCTTATGAACACAAGCACAATAATAATTCTGATCGCTTCCCTACTTATCGGAGGTGCCGCAGGTTATTTTTTGAGAATTGCAATTTCTCTTGGAAAAAAAGGAGGAGTTGAATTTGAAATAAAGCAAAAGATGATTGAAGCTAAAGAAGATGCTCAAAAAATAATTTCTGAAGCAAACGAAAAGGCAGAAGAGAGAATGAAAGAACTAGAACATGAAGAAAAGCAAAGAGAAGAAGATCTTAAAAAAACAGAAGATCGTTTGAATAAAAAAGATGACGCTCTTTTGAAAAAAGAAGATGAACTTGGAAAAGAAGTTGAAAAAGTAAAAACAAAAATTGAAGAAGTTCAAAAAATAAAAGACGAAATTGAAAGTAAAAAAGCTGAACAACAAAAAAAGCTTGAAGAAATTTCAAGACTTTCTGAAGAAGGCGCAAAAGAAATGTTGATCAAGCAGATAGAAGAAAAATATGAAGAGGATTTTCTTGTAAGAATGCAAAAGCTTGAGAATACCGCAACAGAAAAAATTGATCGCCGAGCAAAAGATATTTTAGCAACATCAATTCAAAGAATTGCGAACGACGGTGTTTCTGAGATGATGGCGACAACAGTTAATATTCCTTCAGAAGATATAAAAGGAAAAATTATTGGAAAAGAAGGCCGAAATATAAGGGCTTTTGAACGAGCTGCCGGTGTTGAACTTATTGTTGATGACACGCCAGGTTCGATAATTGTTTCTTCTTTTGATCCTGTCAGAAGACAAATCGCACGTGTTGCTTTGGAAAATTTGATTATCGACGGAAGAATTCAACCTGCGAAAATCGAAGAAATGATTGCAAAAGCAACAGAAGATATAAACAAAATAATCAAACAAAAAGGAGAAGAAGCTGTGTATGAATGTGGAATATTTAATTTAGACCCTCGTGTTGTGGCTATTGTCGGAAGACTTCACTTCCGAACGAGTTATGGACAAAACGTCTTGTCTCACTCTGTTGAAATGGCGCATATTGCTGGAATACTTGCAGAAGAGCTTGGCGCCGACGTTGCTGTGGCAAAAGCTGGTGCGCTGGTTCACGATATCGGAAAAGCTTTGACTCACGAAGTTCAAGGAACTCACGTTGAAATCGGAATGAGAATTTTGCAAAAGTTTGGAACAGATCAAAAAATAATTGATGCGATGAAATCTCACCACGATGAATTCCCTTACGAAACAATCGAAGCACATATTGTTCAAACAGCCGATGCTATTTCTGGCGGACGACCAGGTGCTCGAAGTGATTCTGCTGAAAACTATATTAAACGTCTAACAGAGCTTGAAACTCTTGTTACAGGTTTTGATGGAGTTGATAAAGCTTATGCTATCGCTGCGGGTCGTGAAGTTCGGGTTTTTGTAAATCCTGAAAATGTTACAGATATTGCCGCAAAAGATCTTTCTAGAGATATTGCGATGAAAATTGAAAGCGAGCTTAAATATCCAGGTGAAATAAAAGTTGTTGTTATACGTGAAAATCGAATAATAAACTTCGCACGATAATAGAAAATATGTTGAAAATAAAGGCCGTTTTGCTTAAAAAGCAAAACGGCCTTTATGATTTTCCTAAAAACCCTTGAAAAACAATATCCACAGCCAAAGGCTTTCCTATTTGCCTAGCTATTGCAACGTTTTTTCATTGATATATAATATATATAGGCTTTTGTCGCCATTAAAAATGGCAAGATAGTTTATTATTATTTAGATTATATTAAAGTATGAATAAAGCATCACTTGTTGAAGCAGTACACGAAATGCTTGGAGGAACAAAAACTCAAGCAGAACAAGTAGTAGATGGTATTTTTGACACTATTACAAAATCTCTTAAAAAAGGAGATGAAGTATC
>CAZOPP010000030.1:0-6021 GCA_964581875.1 uncultured Candidatus Saccharibacteria bacterium | reverse complement strand
AGGTTTTACATTGATTGAGCTTTTGGTGGTTGTTGCCATCATCGGTATTCTTTCATCTATTGTGCTTGTTTCGCTAAACAGTGCACGAGCAAAGGGACGTGATGCATCAGCAAAGGGAAGTCTTTCTTCAATCCGAGCTGCTGCTGAGATTTACTACGACAACAACAACAACTCATACTCTGGTATGTGTGGAGACTTAAGTATTACATCTTTACTGGAAGCTGCAAGTCGACAAACAGGAAATCTTCAAGATTGCGATGATACTTCAAGTCCTCATAGCTACACTGCAGGTATTATTTTGAATAATGAAAATTATTTCTGTGTTGATGCAACGGGATACGCTGGTGAATTTGATGCAGGTGGAACTCCATTGACTGGACCTTCTAGTTCAGGTGATAGTTGTCTAAACTAAATAAACTAAACAAAAAACCCGCTTCGGCGGGTTTTTTGTTTTATAAAGTTTCCCACTCTTTGATTAAAAAACTTTCAAAACTCGAGTTATAATATTTGCATGAGTTTAATCTATATTTTTATATTTATTTTCGGAACTATTATCGGAAGTTTTTTAAATGTTGTTATCGACAGATTTAACACAGGTCGAGGACTTGGTGGAAGATCACGTTGCGACGCCACAGGAAAAGTTCTTGCTTGGCACGAACTTATTCCGGTTTTTAGCTTTTTTATTCAAGGTGGAAAATCACGTCACTCAAAAACAAAACTCTCACTTCAATATCCGTTAGTTGAAGCTGGAACAGGCTTGATGTTCGCTTTTCTTTTCTACAAACTTTGGCCAATAGTCTACATTTTCCCGACAAATTTTATGTTCTTTTTCCTTTTCTTCTGCTACTTGATTTGTCTTCTTATAATTATTTTTGTTTACGACCTAAAACACAAAATAATTCCAAATCTTTTTGTTTGGCAGTTTAATCTTGTTGTTTTAGTTTTTGCGATTATTTTTAACGGAACTTTAGCTTCTGTTGTCTCTGGTCCAATAGTTGCGCTTCCACTTTTCATCCTTTGGTTTGTTTCAAAAGGAAAGTGGCTTGGTTTTGGTGATGTGAAATTTGCGCTTGGTATGGGCTGGCTTCTCGGCGCTTCTGGTGGATTTGCCGCACTTTTGCTTTCGTTTTGGATCGGCGCGATTTTTGGAATAGTTATTTTAATAAACAAGAAAAAGAAAAACCACGAACTACCTTTTGCGCCATTTTTGGTTGTAGGAACACTTTTGGCTTTCTTGTATACTATTGATATGAATTCAATCGCAAGATTCTTTATGTTTTTGCTGTAATCTATGTTTAAGTTATTTTTTGAAAAAAATTTAAATAAAGGAATGACTTTTATCGAGCTAATTGTTGTGATGGGAATTTTCACTGCGATTTCAGCAACAGTACTTTTCAATTACCGCGATTTTAGCGATGGAGTAGAACTTCAAAACCTAGGACAAGAAATAGCCCTTCAAGGAAAACGCGCTCAAACTTTGGCTTCACAGGGTCGTAGTCCACTAACTTTGTTTTCAAATGTTCAAAGAATAAATATTGAAGATAATCCAGGTTTTCTTCCATTTGATTTTGTTTCGAGCTACGGTATCGCTTTTAATACAGAGGATCTTCCACAAGCGTTTATTTTTTACTTTAACTCTTTTGATCCAGACGAAGAAAATCTTGAAAACAGATTACTTTATTTCCATGATTTTGTTGATTCAAATTACACAGTGGGTGATTGTGAGATTATTGCCGACTCAGAATGTCTTGAAGAAATTAGAATTACAAATGGCTCTTATATTGAACTTATTTGTCTTGGGGGCGATCCGCAAACCGATCCAAATTGCTTGGTTAATGGATCACCTTCGGATAAATTACACATTTCTTACACCAGGCCTTTTCTTGAATCCTATATTTTAGGACAAGATATTAGTATCCCTGTTTCTAACGCTTTTGTGAAAATAAGTTCAAGAGACGGAGATCAAAAAAGATATATTAATTTCTGGTCAACAGGACAAATAAGTGTTTATTAATTTATGAAAATTTTTAATAAAAATTCTGAAAAAGGTTTTACTCTAATCGAAGTCATGATCTCGATTGGTCTTTTCACCGTAATTATGATTATTGGTATTACAGCCATACTTGGAGTGAACAACACTTATCGAAAATCAAGAACAATGCGCTCGGCGATCGATAACCTTAGTTTTATTATGGAAGATATGGCGAGAAATATTCGTTTGGGATCAAGATATAGATGTTTAGATTCAAACAATATTTCGCTTATAGATATTGAAGATCCGTTAGATGGTGAGAGTTGTCAGGGTATTGCCTTTGAGCCTTTTTGGGACCCTGTACCCGAGAATAATTCACCTATTCAGGACCAAGTGATTTATTTCTTTGATGTAGATGATAATGGTTTTGAAAGTATTTTTAAATCAATGAACGGCGGGGTTACTTTTTCAGCCATGAATTCTCTTGATGTTAAAATTGATCTCGATAAATCTGGATTTGCTATTTTTGGTTCACAGCCCGATAGCGAGCAACCTTCAGTTAGAATTATTTTAAATGGAGAAGCTGTAACAGCGGGAAACAGCACAAACTTCAATTTACAAACAACTGTTTCTCAGAGATTATTAGATTATCCTCCTAATCCTTAGCTATGAATACATCTTTTAACAATAAAGGATTTACCCGCACAACAAATTTTACAAAATTTGGACTTCTTAATTTTTTAAGAAAACAAAAGAATATAAAAAATTCTGAAAATTTTGAATATAAAAATTTAGTAGGCGGGTTTACTCTCGTAGAAACGCTCGTAGCGATTGCTATTTTTGCTACGTCTATTGTTGGGCTTATATCAATCACAGCCAGAGGTGTGAACGACAATGTTTTCGTTAAGAACAAATTGACAGCTTCATATTTGGCACAAGAAGGTGTTGAACTTGTCAGAAACATGAGAGATACTTCGCTTTTGCCAAGTTCGTTAGAAGACCCTGCTACTTGGAATGAATTTCTTACTACTACGCTTTGGATAGGTAATTGCTATCGCCCAACCGCCGGAAGTACAAATTCTTGTTATATAGATGGTTCATCAAACTCGATTGTGGCCTCTCAGTGTCTTGGTGTTGATGGAGCTTGTCCGGCTCTTGATTTTAACAGTGGAACAAGTTCATATACTTATAATACAGCCAATCCATCAAACTTCACTCGAACAATATATGCACAGCAGGCGGGCAATGAAAATCCAGATGAAATTTTAGTTGTTTCTGAAGTGGCTTGGAATCAAGGTGAAAATACTCACAAGGTTCGTTATCAAGCTAATTTGCTTAACTGGTTTAATCCTTAATATGACTTATAAAAAAACAAAAGAATCTGGTTTTGTTGCACTATTCACTGTTTTACTTGTGAGTGTTATTTTAGCGATGGCTATCGGTATTGCTTCTATATCTTTAAAAGAAATAGTGCTGTCTTCTTCGGCAAGTGATGGATCAAAAGCTTTTTATGCTGCAGATTCTGGGGTAGAGTGTGCACTTTACTATGACAGAGTAAATGCTGGCGTTGGAAACTTTTTTGGATCTGGATCAAATTTTACTTGTAATGGAAATACACCACAAGGAGATCTTTCTGTGACAACAGACTCTGAATCTCAAGAAGTGTATAATTTTAAAATTTCTTTTGGTGAAAATGATGAACTTTGTGCGAATATTGTTTTGAAAAGACAGGTTTATATTCCTGGGCAATTCTTTACAACAATGATTGAATCAAAAGGAAGTAACGTTCCTTGTGATGATGATACAAATCCAAAAAAGGTTGAGAGATCAATTCGTGTGACGTACTAATGTTTAAAAAGAGGGGCGAGCTGGGTCACAGACCCAGCTCGCCCTGCTTTTTTATTTAGTGTAAAATAGTTTAAGTTATGAATAAAAAAGACGCCGAAAAACGTATAAAAAGCTTGCGAAAAGAGGTTCAAAAACACCAAACCCTTTACCATACAAAAGATGCTCCAACTATCTCTGACGAAGCCTACGATGCTCTTGTAAAAGAGCTTTCGGGGCTTGAAAAGTCTTTTCCAGAATTTGCTAAAAACAGTCCAACACAAAAAGTCGGCGGTAAAATTTTAGAAGGTTTTCAAAAAGTAAAACACACGGTTCCTCAATGGTCATATGACAACATTTTTGATTTTGAAGAACTTTCGGCATGGGAAGAAAAAATAAAACGCTTTATCGAAAAGTCTGGTGGTTTAAAAGATGACACTCTCGACTACATCGTAGAGCTCAAAATCGATGGATTAAAAGTTGTGCTTACATATGACGAAAGTAAATTTGTTTTGGGGGCAACTCGCGGTGATGGCGAAGTCGGTGAAGATATTACCGAAAATTTGAAAATGGTAAAAAATATTCCAAATTCTGTAAAAGATAAAAGAAATTTTGTTGCTGTTGGTGAAGCTTGGATTAAAAAAACTGATTTAGAAAAAATAAATAAACTTCGCGCAAAAGAAGGGCTTCCTTTATACGCCAATCCACGAAATTTGGCAGCCGGGACTCTTCGCCAGCTCGACACGGGTATGGTTGCTGACAGAAATTTACAAACTTTTGTTTATGATATTGAATTTCCAAACTTACAAGCCGATAGAAAAATAAAAACTCACAAAGAAGAATTAGAATTTCTGAAAGTGCAAGGTTTCAATGTAAATTCGCACTTCAAACTTTGTAAAAATATTTCTGAAATTGAAAAATTTTATCAAGATTGGATACATAAAAGAGAATCACAAGAATACGGGATTGATGGTTTAGTTATAAAAATAAATTCAAAAAGAATTTGCGAAACGCTCGGATATACTGCCAAGTCTCCACGTTTTGGTGTTGCGTATAAATTCCCGGCTGAAGAAGTTACGACCGTGGTCGAAGACATCACGGCGCAAATTGGGCGAACTGGTGCGCTTACACCTGTGGCACACTTGCGCCCTGTTTCTGTGGCTGGGTCGACTGTTTCTCGCGCTACGCTTCACAATCAAGACGAGATAGACAGGTTAGACGTTAGGATTGGCGACACTGTCATAGTCCGAAAAGCCGGAGATATTATTCCCGAAGTTTTAGAGGTTTTAAAAAATCTTCGAAATGGAAAAGAAAAGAAATTTAGTATTCCTGATTATGCTAAAAAGCACAACCTTGAAATCGAGCGTGGAAAGTCTGGAAAAGACGAATCTGTCGCTTGGTATGTCAAAGACAAAAATATGCCGGCGGTCAGACTTGAAAATATGATTCACTTTGTTTCAAAAAAAGGAATGAATATTGTTGGTCTTGGAGAGAAGATCGTCGAGTTTTTTATGGACGAGGGATTGGTGGCAGAGCGAAAAGATATTTATGAGCTCGAGGCAGGTGATATGACTGGGCTTGAAGGTTTCAAGGAAAAGTCTATTCAGAACTTAATTGAAGCAATAGAAGAAAGTAAAAATGTGTCGCTTTCAAAGTTTATTTATTCTTTAGGTATCAGGCATGTTGGTGAAGAGACGGCTGATCTCTTGGCGAATGAATTTAAAACATTTGCGAATTTACGAAAAGCTTCTTTTGAAAAACTCGAAGCAATAGAGGGTGTTGGGCCTATCGTGGCGCAGTCGATAATTGATTGGTTTGCTGACGAAGCGAATGCTCTTGAGCTTGAAGGGCTTTTGCCACATCTAAAAATCCAAAAAGTAGAAGGTGGGGGAAGCAAGTTTTCTGGTATGACTTTTGTTTTGACTGGAACGCTAGAGACTATGTCGCGTGATGAGGCAAAGAAAAAGATAAAAGATTTGGGAGGAAAAGTCGCTTCGAGTGTTTCTAAAAATACGACATATGTTGTGGCGGGGGAAGATCCGGGCTCGAAGTTTGGTGACGCACAAAAATTAGGGGTGAGGATTTTGGATGAGAAGGGGTTTGAAAAATTATTGAAATAAAAATAATCTTACTTTTGCCTTAAATTATCCCTTTACTTTTTTCATGACAAAAAAGTAACAAAAACTCTAGACCCACACTTCACACCTAAAAACAATAGATTTTAA
>CAZOPP010000029.1:2400-6387 GCA_964581875.1 uncultured Candidatus Saccharibacteria bacterium | reverse complement strand
TTTTTCGGAAATATTATCAAAAGTAATTTATTTAGGTTTATCAACATTTATCTTTATTATACAGGACTAATCTGCGTCTTCCGTGATATAATTTCTTTAATTATGGCAAATCCATTACAGGATGTTTTCAGTAAATTTTCAGGACTTCTTGGTTCAAAAGGTGGTTCAAGCGCCATCGGCATTGATATTGGTGCATCTGCTATCAAAATTGTTCAGATTAAAAAAGAAAGCGGTAGGGCTGTTCTTGAAACTTACGGTTCTTTATCGCTTGGTCCATACGCAGAAGGGCAGATTGGGCAAGTTGTTCCTATTGCCGAAGAACAGCTTTTGCTCGCTCTAAATGATTTACTGAAAGAATCGAATACAACAACAAAAAATTCAGCGCTTTCTATTCCAGCGTCTTCATCTTTGGTTTTTTTGATGGAGCTTCCACCAATGGTTTCTGACAAAGATCTCACAAGCATTATTCAAACAGAAGCAAGAAAATATATTCCTGTTCCGATAACAGAAGTTTCTCTCGACTGGTGGACAATCCCAAAACGCCCGGAAGACAACGTCACAGATGATTCGCCAAAGCCAACAAAAGAAGATATGAAGAACGAAAAGACAAAAGTTCTTGTTGCGGCTATTCACAACGATACACTAACTAAATATCAAACTCTTGTTGCTGACGCAAAACTTCAAACAGATTTTTTTGAAATTGAGATGTTTAGTAATATTCGCGCGATAATCGGACAAGATCTTTCAACTGTGATGATTGTTGATATTGGTGCATCAAAAACAAAAGTTTCTATTGTTGATCGGGGAGTTATCCAAGATTTTCACATCGTGAACAAAGGTTCACAAGATATCACAGCGGCTTTGTCTGTTGGACTTCAAATCCCTTTTGCTGAAGCCGAAGAACAAAAGAAAAAATTTGGACTTGAAGAAAATCCACGATATCCAAAAGCAAGAGAAATTACGCAATCAACACTTGATTATATATTTTTTGAAATAAATAATGTAGTATTAAACTACGAGAAAAAGTATAATAATAGTATTGGAAAAGTTATTTTGACTGGAGGTGGTGTAATGCTCAAAAATTTCATGGATATTGCACCAAAAAAATTCGGAACAGAAGTTAGTCTTGGGAATCCTTTTTCAAAAATTCAATCTCCAGCTTTTCTCGAAAACGTTCTTGCAGAATCTGGTCCAGAGTTTGGTGTTGCGGCAGGACTTGCGCTGCGTAAATTAAATTAGTTTATGGATAAAGAGTTTCAAACATCATTTATACCTAAAAAAACAGTCATCGAAGCACCTAAAAGAATTAGGAGCGGTGGCGGAGCGATAAATATTATTTCATTTGTCGTTTTTCTTGCTTCCTTAGCTTCGGCTGGCGGAGCCTATTTATACAGAGGTTCAGTAGAGGCAAATATAGATGAATACAAACGTTCTTTAGCTATTGCAAAAAACCAATTCGAACCAAGTCTGATCACAGAACTTCAAATTTTAGATAAAAGATTAAACGCTGCAAATGTTATTTTGGATCAGCACGTTGCAGTTTCTCCAATTTTCGAACTTCTCCAAGATTCAACTTTGCCGACAGTTCGTTATTCTGATTTTACATACGATATTGATTCAACAACAAATCTTGTAAACGTGGAAATGAAAGGTGAAGCAAAAGGTTACAACTTCATCGCGCTTCAGGCAGATTTGTTGAACGAAAATAAATTTATTAAAAATCCAATATTTTCAGATTTGGTTTTAGATCAAAATGGAAATATTGATTTTAATTTGACGTTTAGTGTTGATAAGTCTTTGGTTTCTTACGAATCATTTTTGGATCGTGAAGAACCAATATTATTTGAAGAACAAATTTAATTATGAGATGGCTTTTACCACTAGTTTTAATAGGAGCGGGAATAGCAGGGTTTTTACTTATAACCCAGCCTATTTACGATGAAGCTTCAACTTTAAAAATTGAAGCAGATAAATACAACGAAGCTTTGGCAAACGCAAAGATTCTTCAAGCAGAAAGAGACAGGTTGACTGAAAAATTCAACAGCTTCCAGGCAGAAGATTTGGCGAGACTTCAAAAAATAGTTCCAGATAGTGTGGACAATATTAAATTAATTCTTGAAATCCAAGAAGTTGCACAAGAAAGAGGAATTTTGGTTAAGAACGTAGAGTTCGAACCAGAACAATTTTTGGAAGAAGACGCAGCCGCAAAAGAAGAAGCTGCAAAAAAACAAGCAAACCTAAGACGTCCTGGCGCTGCAAGCAACCTAGACTATGAAATTTTTGACCTTGAGTTTTCTATCGAAGGAAAATATTCTGCGTATGTTGAATTTATGAAATTACTTGAAAGAAGTTTGAGAGTAGTCGATGTGCGAGCAATAACTTTTACTCCAGGGACCTCTGAAGACAAAGACAAGATTTACAACGATAACTACAAATATACGTTCAGGATTAACACTTATCGTCTAAAAGATTTATGAGTAAAGGCTTAAAAATATTATTAATGTTCCTTATATTGGTGGTTTTTGGCGCCATTGCTTACTTTGTTTTGGGCGGGGAAGATGCTTCTCTAAATGTTTCTCCAACTTCGTCTCCACTTCAAACATCTACAAACCAACCGGTTTCAGGACTTGCAAGCCAAAATACACCAGAAATTGACGCAGACCAAATCGGACAAGAATTTTTGACACAACTTTTAAATATTCGTTCAATCAAACTTCGCGAAGATATTTTTAGTCGTCCAGCTTTTATCTCTCTGACAGACTTCACTATTGAATTGGTCCAACTTGGAAACGAAGGTCGAGTAAACCCATTTGCACCTTTTGGAGTAGATGGCGAAACAATTCCTTTTGATCCAAACGATCCAAACGCAAATCCAGGCTTAACTTTCCCAACTTCTGAAGCTGTAATTGGTCCTGGAAATGTTGTTCCGCTCACTCCGACTTCTTCAAATCCAAATCTAATCGACGAAACTTCAACACTTACTCCTACTAATAGTTAAAATTGTATTATGAGCTTTGTTAGAGAACTTTTAGATCAAGGCTTAATAACAGAAAGTAAGCTCCAAAAGCTTATCAATCTTGCTGAACAAAAATACAACGGCGACATAAACGAGGCTATTGCAAGTGACGACGAATTAAACCAAGAAGAAGTTTTTCATATAAAAAGTAAATATTTTGGTTTACCTGAAGCAAATTTAGCTGGCCAAAAAATAGAGCCAAGTGTTTTAAATTACATTCCAGAAGAATCTGTCTTACAATACAAAATCGCGCCAATCGGTGTCGACGCTGGAGTTTTGCAAGTTGGTGTTGTTGATCCTGCAAACACTCAGGCAATGGATGCAATTCAATTCATCTCTTCAAAAAACGGCGTTCCTTACAAAATTTTTATTATTTCAGAAAAAGATTTCCGATTTGTTTTAGATAGTTACAAAGGTTTGACTGGAGAAGTTGACTCAGCTTTGTCTGATCTTGATTCAGAGCTTACAAAAGCAGATGAAGAAATTGTAAAAAAAGAAACAGAATCTACAGAAATAGACAAAAAGAAAATAGTCGAAGAAGCGCCAATTATTAAAGTGGTGGCAGTTATTTTGCGTCACGCTGTTGAAGGTCGCGCTTCCGATATTCACATTGAAAACACAGGAGAAAAAGTGAAAGTTCGTTTTCGTGTCGACGGTGAACTTCACACATCGCTTACTTTGCCGACAAAAGTTTATAGTGGGGTTGTTGCTCGTATAAAAATTCTTGCCAAACTTCGTTTGGATGAAAAAAGAAAACCACAAGACGGCGGATTTTCTGCAAAAGTTAATGGAAGAAAAGTTGATTTCCGTGTTTCAACATTTCCATCTTATTACGGCGAAAAAGTTGTGATGCGTATTTTGGACACTGAAAAGGGAATAAAAACTCTGGAAGATTTGAATATGACAGAAGATCATTTTAAAATGGTTAAAGAAGCTTTGAAAAAACCATATGGTATTATTTTGATTACAGG
>CAZOPP010000029.1:0-2300 GCA_964581875.1 uncultured Candidatus Saccharibacteria bacterium | reverse complement strand
ATGGCACAACGTCTTGCAAAGGCAACTTGCGAAGATGCAAAACAAGAAGCGCCAATGGACGAAGCAATAAAAGCGATGGCGATAGAACAATTCAAAGACCTGCCAGAAGCTTTCCGATCAAAAATCCAAATGGGTAACACGATGGTTCAAACAGTTCCTTCGAAGACTTGTCCATCTGGAACACGCGGGCGAATGGCTATTTTTGAAATGTTCCCAATAGATAAAGATATGGAAAAAGTAATCCTTGAAAATCCAACAGAGCTAAATATTCAGAAAGTTGCAAGAGAAAAGGGAATGTTAAGCATGAAAGAAGATGCAATCCAAAAAGCTTTACGTGGAGATATTCCAATACAAGAAATTTATAATTTTTAATTAATTTTTTATGGACATTGCTACAAAACTAAACAATCTAATAGAAACAGTTGTGATCGCCGGCGGGTCTGATCTTCATCTCTCATCTGGTCGGATTCCTGCAATGCGTGTTTCCGGAGCACTAACAACAATAGTAAACCAAGAACCTCTTTCTCAATCTGAAATATTTGGAATGATAAAAGAAATGGTTAAAGAAGAAAGCAAAGTTGCGAGTTTTCTTGAAAACCAAGAACTTGATTTTGCCTACGATTACAAAGATGGAAATCGTTTGCGAGGAAATGCATTTTTCCAAAAAGGTGAAATCAGTGTAGCAATGAGACTTATTCCACAAGTAAAAACTTTTAAAGAATTAAATCTTCCAGAAGCGCTTTCACAATTTGCTTACAAAAAACAAGGATTCTTTTTGATAGTTGGACCAGTTGGTCAAGGAAAATCAACAACAATGGCGGCCATCATCGACACAATAAACAAAGAAAGAGCCGAACACATCATCACAATCGAAGAACCAATTGAATATATTTTCGAATCTAAAAAGTCTATCGTCGACCAAAGAGAGGTTGGAATTGATACGAAAAGTTTTGAATCTGCTCTAAAATCAGCTTTCCGAGAAGATGCAAATGTTTTGATGGTTGGGGAAATGCGAAGTCCAGAAACAATCTCTGCTGCTGTTACCGCTGCAGAAACCGGACACTTTGTGATCTCGACTCTTCACACAAACAATGCATCTCAGACAATCGATCGTATTATCGACACTTTCCCTGGTGCACAACAAGACCAAATCAGAAATCAGCTCGCAAACTCTCTTCTTGGAATTTTCTCTCAAAGACTTATCCCAAGATCTTCTGGCGGACTTGTTCCAGCTTATGAACTTTTGATCAACACAAAAGCTTCAGCAAACCTAATTCGCGAAGGCCGAACACACGAAATCGATATGATTATTGAAACAGGTTCAGAAAACGGAATGATCGACATGAACCATTGCTTGGTTGATCTTGTTAGAAAAGGTGAGATAAGCGTCGAAGACGCTCGAAGATTTTCATTATCACCAAAATCTTTTGATAATTTACTATAATCACGTAAAATTAATATATGCTTTTTAAGTACACCGCGCTCGACAAAAACGGAAAAAAGACACAAGGTGAGATTGATGCTGTTAACAAAACAGTGGCGATTTCGGCTCTCCAAAGACGAGAGCTGATTGTTGTTACGATAAAAGGTGATTCTGAAAAATCATTTCTTAGAACTTCTTTTTTTGACAAGGTTCCACTTCGAGATGTTGTGATAATGTCGCGGCAGCTTTCGACTTTGTTTAGTTCAAACGTTTCTGCGCTAAAAGCTTTTACGCTTCTTGCTTCAAATGCTGAAAATAAGATACTAGCAAGCCAGCTTCAACAAATTGGCGACAGCTTGCAGGCCGGTTCTTCTATTTCAGATGCGCTTAGCAAATTCCCAAATACTTTCTCATCTTTTTATGTAAACATGGTGAGGTCTGGTGAAGAATCTGGAAAACTAAACGAAGTTTTTCAATACTTGGCAGATTATCTGGACAGACAATACGAACTTACATCAAAAACACGAAGCGCTTTGATTTATCCGGCATTCGTTATTGTCGTGTTTATCTCTGTGATGATTTTGATGTTTACGATGGTTATCCCAAACCTTTCTTTGCTTTTGGTTGAATCTGGTCAAGAAATTCCTTTTTATACAAGAATCGTTATTGGAATATCAGAATTTCTTGTAAGCTACGGAATCTTCATTTTGATTTTCTTAATCCTTTTCGCGGCCTATGTAGCGTGGTTCCGCCGAAATGATTCAGGAAAAGAATATTTAGACAGTATAAAACTTCGTATGCCGGTTTTGGGTGATTTGTATAAAAAAGTTTTTCTTTCTCGTATATCGGACAACCTAAACACAATGCTTTCTTCTGG
>CAZOPP010000028.1:4417-6488 GCA_964581875.1 uncultured Candidatus Saccharibacteria bacterium | reverse complement strand
CGAAGCCAAAACCACAGCCACAAAAGTGCTGGTATTATTCCTCCTATAAGTGCAAAAAAGATAGTCTTGAAACCTACGCCGGCCATGCTTCAATTATAAGCAATTTTTCCGGTTTTTCATCGTGGATAAGTCCCCAGATTTCTTCTGTCACAAAAGGCATAAAAGGATGAAGCGCTTTTAGTTGTTCTTTTAGCAAGTAAACCAAGGTGTATTTTGAAGAATCGTTTAAATCTTTTTTACAATCTTCGATTATTACATCGGCAAAACGGTGCCAGAAAAAGTGGTAAAGTTTTTCTCCAACCAAATAAAGTTTGTATTCTTCCATTTCTTTTGTAACTTCTTTTACAAGATTTTTCCATTCGTTTATGTATTTTTGGTGAGCGGGAAGTATTTCTATTTTTTGTGATTCGTCAAAGTCAGCTGTGTTTTCCAAAACAAAACGCGTTGCATTCCAAATTTTGTTGGCAAATTTTGAGTAGGCTTTTACCTTGTCTTCGCTTAAGTTGTTGTCCTGTCCTGGCCCAACACCTACGATCAAAGACATTCTAAGAGCGTCTGCACCAAAAGAATTTATCAAATCCAGCGGATCTACAATATTTCCTAAAGATTTTGACATTTTTCTACCTTGTTTGTCTCGAACAAGCCCATGTAGATAAACAGTTTTAAAAGGAATTTCATCAACTAGAAAGGTTGTCATGAGAATCATTCGGGCAACCCAGAAAAATATAATATCGTAACCAGTTTCAAGAAGGTTTGTAGGATGATAAATATTGTCAGGAGAATTTTTCAGCCATTCTTTTAAATCTTCAACATAATTTTCAGGATCAAGTAGGGTAGAGAAAGTCCAAAGCCCAGAAGAAAACCATGTGTCCAGTGTATCTTCGTCTTGTACCCAGTTTTCTCCAGGTGAAGTTAAAGATATTTTTATTCCATCTAAAGAATTTTTTGAATTCTCTAATGGATACCAAGCTGGAATTCTGTGTCCATACCAAATCTGCCGAGAAATGTTCCAATCGCGCAAATTTTCAATCCAATGAAAATATGTTTTTTCAAATCTCTCAGGAAGAATTTCAATTTGGCCGTCTTTTACGGTTTCAAGCATTAAATCTTTTAAAGATTTTCCTTCTTTGATTGGTTGATTTACATCGATCCACCATTGCATTTTTGGAAGTGGTTCTATCACAGCCCCTGTTCGCTCTGCTGTTCCAACGCTTTGGTCTATTTCTTTCTCTTCAATTAAAAGATTTTGTTCTCGAAGCCACTCAACAACTTTTGCTCGAGCTGATTCAACCTTAGTATCTTTTACACCTTCCATTCCGACAGTTATTTTCCCGTATTCATTTATAACCTGTTTTACAGGAAGGTTGTGTCTTTGTGCAATTTCCCAGTCTATTTGTGAGTGTGCTGGAGTAACACCAAGAGCCCCAACTCCAAATTCAGGATCAACGGCATCATCTCCAACAATTTTTACAGTAACCTTTTCGCCAGCAAAATCAAAAGAATATTCTTTTCCAATAAATTCTTTGTATCGAGCGTCGTCTGGATGAACAGCCACAGCAGTATCTCCAAGTTTTGTTTCTGGACGAGTTGTTGCAATTGGAAAAGGGAAGTCATGAGAATATTTAAAAGTATACATTTTCCCTTTTCTGTCTTCTCGAACTACCTCATCGTCGGAAATTGTTGTTTGTCCTTTTGGGTCCCAGTTTACAATTCTGTGTTTTCTATAAATAAGACCAGCTTCATACATTTTTTTGAAAGCTAGAAAAACTGCCTTGTGTCGGGTTTCGTCGAGTGTAAAAGCTTCTCGTGACCAATCAAGAGACGATCCCATTTTTTTACATTGAGAAACTATTGTGTCATGAGAATCTTGTGCAAATTTTTCAACATGCTTTAAAAATTCTTCACGACCAATTTCGCCTTTTCTAATTCCTTCTTTTTCAAGATTTTTTTCAACTTTTGATTGAGTCGCTATTGCAGCGTGATCTGTTCCTGGAAGCCAAAGAGTTTTTTTACCGTTCATTCTTTCAAATCGAACAATAGTGTCTTCTATTGCAAGCATTGAAGCGTGTCC
>CAZOPP010000028.1:0-4317 GCA_964581875.1 uncultured Candidatus Saccharibacteria bacterium | reverse complement strand
AAAACACGAGAACTCATGCACTTTAACATAATCAAGTTCGGTGGTGGATGCATTCGCATCACAGAGGACTTATTGACCTTGTTTAAAACATATAAGCAACTACATAAGCTGTATGGCGGCAACACCATTATTGTTGTATCTGCCTTTTACGGGATGACGAATACTTTGGTGAAGATTGTCGAAGGTGCATCTTTCGATTCTTTCATCAAGGATTTTCTGGAATTCCACAAGGGTGTGGTTAAGGGCCTCAAGATCTATGACCAAGATATGAGGGAATTCTTTGCCGAGAAGGAAGATCGCGCAAAGTTTCTTCTCAATCAGCTTCGACAAAATGGTGATGCTGATAAAAAGATCTATGCTGAGATTGTTGCAATGGGAGAAGATTTTTCCCAAGCAATAGTTTATCGCTTTCTGAAATCTCGTTACGGTAGTGGAAAAGTTCACAGCATTGATGCTCGAAAGATTCTATTTTCTTCGAGTGAAGACGAGTATGTTGACGTTTCCATTAATCAAGAGCTATCAAAGATGCAAACAAGAGATAACTTTTCTAACTTTCGGTATCCCCAAAGGGGATCCAAAATATTTGTAATACAAGGTTTTCTTGCGGGTCATTTATCAAGCGTTCAAAAAACTTCTCTTATGAAAAGAGAAGGGAGTGACCTGAGTGCTGCATATATAGCGTCCTTCCTTAATTCGCCTTTGCCTGGCTTCGATACTCTGAATCTTTTCTTCGTGAAGCGATTCCCCGAGGATACAGACAAGAGGATACACGAGCACGCTCTGGGTCTTGCGAGGTTTGTCAAAATGCAAGAAGAGCTTGGGGCAGTTATTGTTAGTCCTGAAGTCGCTTCGGTGGACAATCTGCCAGCCAGCTTCAGCGTTGTGAACTTTGAAGAACCTCGAATGGCTTTCGAAGTTACAACAAGCTCGGAGGCTGGGGCTATCATCAAAGGTAGACGACGTGATTCTCTTAGCTGGCTTTTATAGACCTTGGTCAACCGACCAATTCGGGAGGGCTCGGACACTGTCCGGGCCCTCTATTTTTTTTGGGTTAGAAATTATTTTAAAATATCCGGCGATTCCGATCATTATCGAATTGTCAGTACTTAGTTTTTTCGATGGAAGCAAAACTTCAACATCTAAATCATTTGTCAGTCTTTCTCTTAGATATTTGTTTGCAGAAACTCCACCACCGATTATAAGTTCTTTAACTCCATATTTTTTAATTGCGTTTTTAATTTTGTGCACAAAAACATCTCCAACAGCCTTTTCAAATTCTCGTGCAATATCTTTTTTGTCTTGCTCTGAAATTTCTCCAAGATCTCGGACAAGATAAAGAACTGCAGTTTTCAATCCTGAAAAAGAAAAGTTAAAGTCGTTTGTTTTTATCATCGGTCTTGGAAGTTTTATTTTTTCATTTTCTTTTCCAAGTTCAGAAAGTTTTGAAATTTCTGGTCCACCAGGATATGGCAATCCTAAAATTCTCGCGACTTTGTCAAAAGCTTCTCCGACAGCATCGTCGACTGTTTGTCCGATTTTTTCATATTTTGTCCAATCTTTTACAAGAATTAATTCTGTGTGTCCTCCGGAAATTAAAAGTGAAAGAGCGGGGAACTCGATTTGTTTTTGACTAATCGTGTTTTCTTTGTCTTGTAACAAAAAAGAAAGAATATGACCTTCCATGTGGTTTACTGGGATCAAGGGGATTTTCCAAGCATGTGCTAAAGCTTTTGCAAAAGTTATCCCAACCCAAAGCGCTGGCTCGAGTCCTGGTCCAGCTGTCACAGCAATATATTCAATCTCTGGTTTTTCTATACAAGAAATTATCTTCCAAAGATTTTCTGCCATTTCTGGTTCTCTTTCTAGTATCTTTAAAATCTCATCTTTTGAAATTTCTGTTTTTCCAGAAACAAAAAAATCTGCATCCTTTAAAGTTTTTTCTAAAATTATAGGAAGATTTTTTGCGTGTTCTCTTTTTGCTAGACTTGGATAAACTCCACCAAACTCTTGATGTAGATTTACTTGAGAAATTATTTCATCAGACAAAACTTCGAAAGAAGGTGAATTTATTTCACCCTTTGCTTCGATAATAGATATTGCTGTTTCGTCACAGCTTGTTTCTATTGATAAGATTTTCATAGATATTTGGAGATTATCAGTTTTCTTGTTTTTCAGCAATTAAAACCAAACTACAAAAATTAAAGATAAAATAATCATGTGAAGCGGATAGAAACAATAGAAAACCCATTTAGATAATCTCGCTCCGTGTTCACCGTTGTAAAGATAAATTGGAATTAAACTTAAAATCGCAAAAAATTGTAGGAAAAATATTTTTTCTAAAAAAAGTCTTACGGTTTCTAAAAATGGAAGAACTGACAGCGCCACCAATCCTTGCTTTCTGTTTTTTGCCAAGAAAAGATAACTTCCAAGTATTGAAAATATTCCATAAGCTCCGTAAGAAAAAGATCCAAAATGTGCTAAAGCTGCGCCGCCTAAAATTATTAAAATTTTTAAAAAAGTTTTCTTTGTTTGATTTACTAGAGCTAAAATCAAAACTCCCAAAGCCAAAGTGAACAAAATATTTAAATGAAAACCAACATTTCCGCCAAAACTTTCAAAATATCCGAAAGGTATTTGTGAGATGAGCGCAAATATTGTCAGTCTTCCTAAATATTTTTTTACACTACTTGTTTTTATAAAACCTTCTGCGATAAGAAATGCAAAAATAGGGAAGGAGATTCTACCAATTATTCGTAGTGTCAGAGATTCTGGAAAAAATAAAAACCCGACATGGTCTATTGTCATGGTTATTATTGCTATTAGTTTGAGAGCAAAAGCAGTCATGTATATAGTATAAAACTATATTTGAAAAATTGTGTGTTTAAAATTAAGACCAGAACACTGCGTGTTCTGGTTAAACTATTTTATGTGCGCGATAAGGGATTCGAACCCCTGGCCTACTCAACGTCAATGAGTCGCTCTACCAACTGAGCTAACCGCGCATTATTTTACGGTTATTCTACCAACTCTTGCCCGAACGTAAAATTTATTACGGGTGGGGAGTCTAACCGCACAATTATTTTATAAAGATACAACATTATTTTTATAAACTCAATCTATTTGACTTAATTTGAAAAAATGGTAGTTTATATTCTGGAAGTTCACCAAAAACACAACCAATCAACATGGCACACACCGAAGTAGTGTATCTTTTCAAAGGGGTTACGTCACGGCACGCCGGGCTACTCAACAAGTTTAACTCGCAAAAGTTGAGGGAACCTGAGGTACTTCATCGCGTATCAGCCTCAAGCCAAAGTGCACTCCCTCCGTCTGCTGAAATGGATATGATATCTCGACAATGTCCAAATATTCACTTCTCGCCATCAATATACAATGGACTTGTTGGATCGCGAAAGACGATCCCTCTTGATCTCATTATGGATAATGCTGGTATGGCATCTATCTTCTATGTTGATAAGAGGTCACGCATTTTCTATAACGGCGCCGAGATCAAGATGAATAACATTCGCGCTGTTCGTGTTGTGATCCACAACAAAAGCCTTGTTCGATATGAACCACTGTCTCCTGTGAGGCTTACGAAGAAACGTTCGAAGGTTTTGGCCTAGAAAGCCACTAACCTGAGATTTGCCCCGCTGGAATTCCGGCGGGGCTTTTTCTTGCCAAAAAATAAAAAAATGATATACTTTTCTCGTTTCTTATTTCCTTGCACTAAAAATGGAATTAAGAGATTTTGAATTAAATAATATTGGCCCGTTATCGTCTTTAACGACGATATGACCACATATTTAAAAATCTGCATTGAAAACACAACCAATACTAGTTAAAATTTCTTTATTGTAGCAGGGCTACAAATTCAGAAATTTTTCCGTCGTCTTGTTTGCGTTTTCTTCACAGCTTTAATAAATATTTAGGCCCTATCGTCTAACGGTTAGGACATCACGTTTTCAATGTGAGAATCGGGGTTCGATTCCCCGTAGGGTCACAAATACTATTCAATTGGTTTGGCAATAACTAGAAAAATAAAATAACTGACAATTATTTCTTCGTTAGTTATTTTATTTTAAGATCCCTAACTGCTATTTTTGAAATTCGCAAATTTGAAGGTGGATATGGTCTATTGATTCAATTACTGGTAATACTATATACTAAAGAGGTATGAATAAAATATTAAAAATTTCGTCAATTATGGCGATTGCCTCAGGTATTATTTTAGTTGTTGGTGGAGTTTGGGGTATTTGTTTTATGTATAAAAATATCACACAAGAAAAGATTGTAACTCCATCTGATGCATCGATA
>CAZOPP010000027.1:0-6496 GCA_964581875.1 uncultured Candidatus Saccharibacteria bacterium | reverse complement strand
GCTGTAGTCATGTTTTTTATTTAAAACCGCCCCAAAACAGGCGATTAGTTAACAAGAGAGACTTTATCACAAGTATTAGAGTTTAGCAAGCAAATCCATGAAATCTTCAGGATATGGCGCTTCGAAGGTTTTTTTACCCAAATCAGGCACTTCGATGGTCAAACTTCTTGCGTGGAGTGCGACTCTTTTAAAGCCCAAAACATAAGGTCTATTTTCTGCATAAAGAGTATCTCCAACTATTGGATTATTTAAATATTTCATATGAACTCTGATCTGATGAGTTCTTCCTGTTTTTGGTTTTACTTCCAAAAAAACAAACTTCTCGTCACCTTCTTCGAATCTAGCCAAGACTTTATATTCTGTAACAGCTTCGCGCATTTGCCCGCGAGCACCGCGACTCGCACTCCACTGACGAAAATCTTTCGGACTTCTACCAATCGGCGCATCTATTTTTCCTTCATCATTTTTAATATTTCCCCAGACTAAAGTATTGTAAGTTTTTTCTACTTTTCGATTTTGAAATTGTTCTTTTAGAAAATAAAAAGTGTCTTGATTTTTGGCAAAGATAATAGCGCCCGTTGTTTCTCTGTCGAGCCTGTGAACCACGCCTGGGCGCTTGATAATTTCACCATCTATTTCCATCGGCTCACCCACGTTTTCCATTTCAGGATAATTTTCTAAAACAAAATCACAAAGAGTTTTTTCTTTTGTTTTTCCATCAGAATGCACAACAATACCAGCTGGTTTGTTCAAGACTAAAACATTTTCATCTTCATAAATAATTTCTGGAAACATATTTAAAAAGAAATTCCGGTTATGAAATTAAAGATTATGTAAATAAGCGGAGAAATATATTTCCAAAGGAAAAAGATAAAAAACAGTAATATAAAAATAGAATATTTTGAAGCAAAATTTTCCAGACTTCTTCCGCCTCTTCCCAAAAGAGTGAATAGTATTTTTGAACCGTCGAGTGGTGGGATTGGAATAAGATTAAAAATCGCCAGAACAATATTTAGCAAAACTATCACCGAAGAAAGCTCGATAAAAGAGCTTCCTAAAATTCCAGTCGCCAAAGATATTCTGATTATTATTCCAAAGAAAACCGCAATAGAAAGATTTGCAATTATTCCAGCCGAAGCAACCCAAAGTATTCCCTTTTTCTTATCTCTTAAATTTTCAGGATTATACGGAACTGGTTTTGCCCAACCAATCAAAAATGGCGCATTACTAATAACCAAAAGAAGCGGCAAAACCACAGAACCAAAAGGATCTAGGTGTTTTAGTGGGTTTAATGTTAGTCTTCCGGCATATTCGGCTGTTTTGTCGCCAAAATAAAGCGCCGCGTAGCCGTGAGCCACCTCGTGGATAACCACAGACATTAAAAGTATGACTATATAAAATATTGTATTTAACTCTTGCATGTTTATACACCTTATGATAGCATAGGGGAACTTATGGCGAAAACATGTCCAATAACTAAAAAAACACGAAATGTGGCTGGAAAATACAGTAACCGTGTTCGTGCTACCCAATTTAACCCAACAGGAACAAGAATTCAAAAGGTTAATATGCAAAGAAAGAGAATCTATATCCCAGAAACAGGTCAAACAATAAGACTTGAAATCTCAACAAAAGCAATCAAAACAATCAACAAAAACGGAGCTTTTAAAACTCTAAAGAAAGCTGGGATTATCTAAGAAATAAAGAAAGGGCCGCGCCGAAGGCGCGGCCCTTTCTTTATTTCCCTCAAAACCCTATCAAAACTCTATTTTCTCCAAACCTCCGACCCATCTGTCTGAAAAGTAATACTTCCCTCTTTTGATGTCTCAAGAATTTCCGTGCCAACTTCATTTAAATTTTCAATCACGCTAATATGTGGATGCCCGTAACTATTATTTTTGCCGGCAGAAATTATTGAAAATTCTGGAAGAACTTTTTCTAAAAACAAAAGGCTCGACGATGTTTTTGAACCATGGTGGCCAGCTTTCAAAACATCACTTTTAAGTAAATCCTCGTCACTATAAACCAAAATATTTTCAACTGCTTTCAAGGCGTCGCCGGTTAAAAGAAAACTCGTATTTTTATAAACCAGTCGCCCAACAACAGACATATCATTTCTATTTTCCCAAGAAAAATTTTCATCTGGCGCCAAAACTTGAAAATAAACTCCATTTTTTCTATCGAGCAAAATCACAAGCCCACGTCTTGCAACATAATACTTTGATTCATCGCCAGAAACACCATCCATTAAAGCTCGGTAAGTGTTGTCGTCACCCTTCTCGCCATTATCAACAAAATTTTTTATTTCAAATCTATCAAAAATATCTGGCAAACCTCCAATATGATCAGCGTCTGGATGGGTCGCCAAAACAACATCTATTTCTTTATCTTGAAAAGAAATAGAATTCGAAAGCTCTGAACTTACCAAAGCGTTTCTTCCGCCATCGATTAACATTTGCTTTCCGTTCGGAGCTTCAATAAAAACAGCATCTCCTTGTCCAACATCTAAAAAGGACACAGTTAGAAGTCCTGAGTGACTTTTAGGTTGAAAGCTCCAAACAAAAATATTTAAAACTACAAGAAAAATTATGAAAATTGTAACGCCAAGCTTTTTATTCATTGTTTTGTTTTTTGTGATATTTATATAAAACCCAAAAGATTGTGCTGTAGATAATAATAACAAGAATTAGTGGGAATTTTTGAATACTGACCGAAGCAAAAGAAAAACTAGAAAAAGCTTTTACAATAAAAAGTTCTGTTTTTAGAAGAAAATTGGCGACAAAGCCAAATGGAAAGGCAATAAAAGGAGAAATTAATCCAAAAATCCCAGTAAGAAAACCAAAAAGCATTGTGATTGGAATAAGTGGCAAAACTAAAAGATTTGTTATTGGCGCAATAATAGAAAGATTTCCCATTTTATAAAGAATAAAAGGCAAAACAAAAATCTGTGTCGCGATGGTCGCTGAAGCTATTTCTCTTAAACCAAACTTTTTAGGAAGCCAAAGAAAATATTTTTCAAAAAGTGGAGAAAGATAGATAAGCCCAACAGTGGCCAAAAACGATAGCTGAAACGAAAGATCAAAATAAAGAATATACGGATTTTGAACAACCATCAAAAATCCAGCCAAAGCAAGGGCGCGTGAAATATTGAAAGCGTTTCCTGTTGCTCTGGCGATGAGCGCGATTATCGCCATAATACTCGCTCGGACAATAGTCGCACCGGCGCCAGTCATTATTGCAAAGAAAATAATAGAAACAACCCCAAAAGAAGTTGAACCAATGAGGGGTAAAAATGAAAAAGTTCTCATCAAGGCTTCTGCAACAATCGTGACATTGTAGCCAGACAAAACGACAATATGAATTAGTCCTGTATCAATAAAACGCTGTTCAATATTTTTTCCAAGAGATTGCTTTGTTCCTAAAAGAAGTCCACTCAAAAGCGAACTTTGCGGAGGTGGAATATTTCTATTTATTACGTTTAGAAAATTTTGTTTTGTTTTTAATAAAAATCCTATCAGAAAATTTCCATGAGAATCAGAGATAAATTTTGTTTCGGCAAAAGAAACTGTGTAGTAGATACTATCTTTTCCAAGATAATTTATGTAATCAAATTCTTTACCAATTTCTGTTTTAAAATTTTCTGGTTTTTCCAAAGTTCCTTTGACCGAAATCATATCGCCGTAAAAATATTTTGGATAAAGTTCTGTTGTAACTAAAATATTATTTTCTTCAAACAAAACTACGAGTCTTTGATTATTTTCTCTTCTGTCTGGTTCTCTTGTAACAACTCCTTCAAAAGTCACAACTTCCCCAACTACGTCATCGAAAATATTTTTAGGTTCATTTATATCTTTTGCATTGTATCGAAAAACCCCAAGAGAAAAAGATGCAATTACTACAAAAACAAACAGGAGTTTTTTATTTTTTACAAAAAAGAAAGCAAGAAGAAAAACAAAAGAAAGTGCTAAAAATATCCAAACAAATTTTTGATCTAAAAATAAAAAAGAGCGTATAAAAACGCCCACCAAAAAAGAAGCTAGTCCCGAGAAAAAAACTTGGTCTCTCATATTAAATTATTTAATCCATTCTTGTATTGTTTTTTCTTCATCTTCTTTCGAAATAGTTTTTTTAAATTTTGCCTTCTTTCCTTTTACTCTTGCTTCGCATTCTGCCCAAGTTTGATGTTTTTCAATTTTTCCATCTATCATACTTATATAAGAATATGCTTTTATTCCAGATTTAGATTTTGATTTTTGTAAAACAGAATTTTCATTTTTATTCATGTTTAAAAGATCGACTGTGTAATCTTTGTAGTCGCCAACAAAAAGCGAAACTTCTTTTCCGCGAGCAAAAGAATTTGCTATCGTGTCCACTCTTTCATTTCCAGAAACACCAACATGTCCTTCAACATGCTTCCATTCAATATCTTTATCTTTTGAAACTTCAATCAAAGAAAGCCAAAGATCTTTGTTTAAAACATCTGTTTTATTTTTTGTTTTCCAATCATTTTTTTCCCAACCAAAAACCCATTGTGTTATTCCAGTGATTGTATATTTTGAATCTGAATAAACTATGATCAAACCATCTGGAGAATTTTTCAAAGCGTTTATCACAGCGGTCATTTCCATTCGATTGTTTGTTGTATTTTTTTCAGAGCCACCGAGCTCTACTATTTTTTTAGAAGTTTCGTCAAAGATAACAGCGCCCCAACCACCTGGACCCGGATTTCCAATAGCACCACCATCTGTAAATATTTTTATTTCTTTTATATTTTCTGACATTGATTTGATTGTATCAAAGAAGAAGACCAGCATCAAAGCTGGTCTTCTTGTGATCGTCACAACGCTTCCTTGAGTCGACTCTTCCTTCGCAAAAGAAGTCGCCTGATTGCTTGCCTTTTGTGCTTTATAAACCTCTGCCTGATTTCCTTGTGGTGTGCGTATGAAACAGAGTTTTCTTCATGCATAAGCTCTTCATAAACAGTTATAGAAACAGCGGCGAACAGAAGGAACAGGGCACAAAACCAAACATCGGCTCTTTCAGACGATGCAACAACGGATGTTAAACATAGCCAAAAGTAGAAGCTGATTAACCAAAGAACAGAGGGTGATAAGTTTGAGATAGCTCGTGCCATCAAAAACCCAGTACGCGAAATTGTTTCGCGAAAGAGCCAAAAACACAGGAGGGCAAAAGATATGCCCATGATTAGCAACAGCACTGTTTGTGAGGTTCCCATGGTCTTATCTTTTTTAAAACAATACCACTAGTTTTAAAAAATCTCAACCATCCGAAGTCTTATCTCTTCTTTCCAGCCAAAAGTTGATTTTTCAATATGAGCTTTCAAATTTATCTTATTCCCCATTTTCACGTGTGATGGCAAGTCGCTGAAAGATTTGAAAAACTGAATAGCTTTCACAGATCGTCCACGTGAGTTTTTGAAAAGTAATTCAATGTGTTCGTTATTTTTACCAAAAGTTCTAGCCTCGGAAATTACAATATCTTTAAAAAGAAAAATTGGTTTTGGATTTGCCACACCAAAAGGTGCCAACATATTGACCTCTTCAAAAGTCTCTCTGTTAACTTCGTCGATTAAAAGTTCCGCATCTATCAAAACTTCACTTTCATTTGAAACATCTTTCTTTGGACTTTTTTCATAAGCATCTTGGAGTCTTTCTTCTAGAAAATGAATCTCTTCTCTAGAAACAGAAAAACCGCCAGCCAATTCGTGACCACCAAATTCAAGAAAACTTTTTTCCGGCAAAAGAGTCATCAGCTCAACTAGATTAACTTCACCCGAAGAACGACAAGAACCTTTTATAACCTCCCCACCTTCGAGCCCCCAAACGAAAGCCGGCTTTTTGTATTCATCGACAATCTTTCCAGCGACAAGCCCCAAAACTCCAGCGCGCCATTTCACATCACCGATAAAAATAACAGACAAGTCTTTTTTAGAAAGTGAAACTTCTTTATGAACAGATCTCATCATTGTCGCAACCAAAGTTTTTCTTTCGTTGTTAATTTTTGTTAAATAGTTTGCAGAAACTTCTGCATCATTTTCATTTTCAGCAACAAGTAAATCAAAAGCAAAACGAGGATGATCCATTCGACCGGCTGCGTTTAACCTTGGACAAATCGTAAAAGTTACATCTTCTTCCTGAAGACTTTCTGGTTTTAAATTTGTCTTTCTAAAAAGTTTCAAGAGTCCAAGCCTTTTTGTTTTTTTCAAAACCTTCATTCCATAGTATGCAAAAACTCTGTTCTCACCTCTTAGTGGAACCATGTCAGCCAAAGTTGCAAGTCCGACCATATCGAGCATCCATTTTTCATAACCTTCCAAAACGCCAAATTCTTTTCCGTGCTTTTTAAAAAATCCTTGGATAAATTTAAAAGCCACACCAGAACCGCAGAGCATTTTTTCTGGATAATCATCTCCATTTATTTTTGGATTTAAAATAAAAAGTGCTTCAGGAATTTTTTCTTGTGGTTCGTGATGATC
>CAZOPP010000026.1:0-6739 GCA_964581875.1 uncultured Candidatus Saccharibacteria bacterium | reverse complement strand
GGCTGTCGGCTTTAGAAGGTAAATTTCTTCCTTCTTGCTTTGATCAAGATTCCACCTCTCCTTTTTCCAAATAGGAATAGGGTCTTTTTGAGGGAAAGCATTTGTCAGGGCGGTAAACATCATGATTACCAGGATGGCTTTGAGGGTCTTCATCTTTGGTTGTTTTTCGTGTTCAGGTTCATTTTTACTTTACGTAAACATGTATCTTTGTCAAGCAAAATTGAAATATCTTCTCCCCATTTTCCTTTAAAAATTCGTTGTAAAAAAGTGAAAAATTTGCTATAATTAATGAGCAAAAGAGCGTGGCGAATAATGCGAATTAACCCAGCACCTTTCGCGAAAGGTGCTGGGTGCAAAAATTGTATTCATTAACAAAACTCATTAATTTTTAGCATGGCAAAAGATACCAGTAATTATAGTGCAGATGATATTTCAGTTCTCGAGGGTCTTGAGCCTGTTAGAAAGCGTCCCGGAATGTACATTGGTTCGACTGGACCAGACGGACTTCATCACCTTATAAAAGAAATTTTCGACAACTCTCGCGACGAAGCGATGGCCGGACATTGTGATCATATTGAGATTACTCTTTTGCCTGAAAACAAAGTTCGTATTGCCGATAATGGTCGAGGTATTCCTGTTGGAATTCACTCAAAAACAAAAGTGTCTGCATTGGAAACAATCATGACGGTTCTTCACGCTGGAGGAAAATTTGGTGGAAAGGATAAAGGTTATAAAGTTTCTGGAGGTCTTCATGGTGTGGGTGCATCTGTTGTAAACGCTTTGTCAAAAAATACAAAAGTTATTGTTCACCGAGAAGGCGGAATTCATATTCAAGAATATAAAATTGGTAAACCTCAGGGAAAGGTCAAAAAAATCGGAACATCAAAACTAAACGGAACAATCACAACTTTCACTCCAGATATTGAAATTTTTAAGGAGGTTAAATTTGATTGGAAGAGAATTGTAAACCACTACAGGGAACAAGCTTATCTTGTAAAAAATCTTCGAATTACAATAAACGACGCGAGAGACTACACAGGTAAAATCGATGAAGATGATTCTTACTACATAAAAGACAGTGGAATCGAAATACCTTCAATGACTTTCTATTTTGAAGGAGGTATTGTTTCGATGGTTGCTCACTACAATGAAGATTTAAAGCCTGTTCACAAGAAAATATTTTATACAGAAAAAGAAGTTGGGGATATTACAGTTGAAATCGCGATGCAATACGTTGACGACATTTCTTCTCGTATCGTTCCTTTTGCAAACAATATTTACACGCCGGGTGGTGGTATGCACGTTACAGGATTTAAAACTGCTTTAACTCGTCTTGTAAACAATTACAACAAGAAAAATAATATTCTAAACGAAAAAGAAGGTGGGTTTACGGGCGACGACGTTCTCGAAGGTTTGACTGCTGTTGTATCTGTAAAAATGCCAGAGATTCAGTTCGAAGGTCAAACAAAAGACAAGCTTGGTAGTCCAGAAGCTCGGGGTGCTGTCGAGTCTGTTTTCTCTGATGCATTTACAAACTTCTTGGAAGAAAATCCAGATGAAGCAAGAGCTATTGTTAACAAAGCTGTTTTGGCATTGAAAGCTCGAAAAGCTGCGAAAGCTGCAAAAGATTCAGTTCTACGAAAAGGTGCGTTGGAAGGAATGACTCTTCCTGGAAAGCTTGCTGATTGTCAGTCTAAAGACGCCTCAGAATCAGAGCTGTTTATTGTAGAGGGAGACTCTGCGGGTGGTTCAACAAAAATGGGACGAGACAGAAGAACTCAAGCCGTACTTCCGCTTAAAGGTAAAATTTTGAATGTTGAACGTGCGAGACTCGATAAAATGCTTGCTTCAAACGAAGTTAAATCTCTTGTGATTGCTATTGGAACATCTATTGGCGATACATTTAATATTGAAGATATTAGATATCATAAAATAATTATCGCGACAGATGCCGATGTGGATGGTGCGCACATTAGAACACTTCTTCTGACTCTTTTCTACAGATATTTCAAACCAGTTATCGAAGCAGGGTATTTGTATATTGCACAACCGCCACTTTACAAAGTTACAAAAGGAAAAGAAAAAACATATTTGTATTCTGATGAAGAGAAGAACGAATTTTTGAAAAATGAAGGAGTCTCAGAGGAAGAAATTGAAAACGCTGGCGAATCTGAATCAGGTGAGGAAGTTTTGGAAGAAGAAACAAAAAAGAAACCAAAATTCTCTGTTCAACGATACAAAGGTCTCGGTGAAATGAACCCAGACGAACTTAAAGAAACAACAATGGATGCCGATAACAGAATATTGCTTCAAGTAAAAATCGAAGATGCGATTGAAGCTGACAAAACTTTCGATATGCTTATGGGTTCTGAAGTTCCTCCAAGAAAATCATTTATCCAAACAAACGCAAAGATCGCAGATATTGATATTTAAAACAAAACCCGCCGAAAGGCGGGCTTTGTTTTAAATTGTATTTTTTATAAGTTCTTTTAGTTCTTCAATGTGAGTCTTTTTGTCTTCTCGCATTTCTTCCCAAAATGATCTTTCTTCAGAACTTTCTGATTCTTCGATGTAGTGATTTTCAATTCTCCAAAGACTCTTTTGTTCTGTTGTTAGTTGTGACATTAAATTATGTAAGTTGTTGTTTGTCATATTATTAAATTAATTTGTAAAAACTTTTTCTTCTAAATTTGTGATTCTGGTTTCGTGACCTATAACTTTTTCTTTATCTGCGTGTCTATCTATTAATTCAAGTTTTGTTTTTTGGATTTCAGAAAGAACTTCTTCTTTGCTTTTATCTACAGCATCTTCAATCTTAGTCATTCTTTCTGAAGAAAAATCAATGTAATCTTCAAGTTTTTTGTCGATCTTATCAACCTTTAAAGAAAGCTCATCTATTTTATCAACTTTCAAGGAAAGCTCATCGATCTTATCAACCTTTTCTAAAATTTGATTTAGTTTATTTTCGAGGTTTTTGTCCATAAAAGTATTTTAGCATAATTGAAAAATATGCAAATTAAATGGCGGGCAAGCCCGCCATTTAATCATTATTTTACAAGTTTTATTATCTCTTCAATGCTTAAATTTTCGTGTTTTTCATCGCCTCGTCCTTCGGCTGTTAGTTTCCCAGACTCTTTTTCTTTGTCACCGATAACGAGCGTGAAAGGAATTTTCTGTGTCTTTATTTGTCTGACTCTTTTTCCCAGCGATTCATTTTCGTCAAAAAGTTCAGCGCGGACATCAGCTTCTAAAAGTTTTTCAAAAACTTCTTTAGCATATTCTCCGTGCGCATCTCCGTTTACCGGTACAATAGCCACTTGAACTGGCGACATCCAAACAGGAAAAGCTCCGGCAAAGTGCTCGATTGCCAAAGAAAGAAATCTTTCAAGAGATCCAGCTATAGCTCGGTGAATCATAACAGGAGTTTTCTTTTGACCGTCTTTGTCTGTGTACTCTAGTCCAAAACGAGCTGGCATGTTGAAGTCGAGCTGCGCTGTTCCGAGTTGCCATTCACGACCCAAAGCGTCTTTAAATTGAAAATCTATTTTTGGTCCATAAAAGGCAGCTTCACCTTCGACTCGTTTGTAGTTTAGGTTTTCTTTTTTACAAATATCTTCCAAAGTTTTTTCTGCTGTGTTCCAAATATTTTCATCACCTAAATATTTATCTAAATTTTGCGGATCACGAACAGAAAGCGAAACCCAATATTTTCCATCGACAAGCATTCCTAAAGAATCGTAAAATTCTTTTATGATGTAGATAATATTTTTAATTTCTTCTTCTACTTGGTCTGGCCTACAGAAAATGTGTCCGTCGTCTTGTGAAATAGCTCGCACGCGTGAAAGTCCCATCAGTTCACCAGCTTGTTCATCTCGGTAAACTGTCGTTGTTTCAACATATCTAAGCGGAAGATCTTTGTAGCTTCGCATTTGTGATGCAAAAATCTGTGTGTGGTGAGGGCAGTTCATTGGTTTGATGCAAAACTCTGTGTCACCTCGACCCTTTACTTTGAAAAGATCATCACCGTATTTGTCGTAGTGTCCAGAAGTTTTATACAAATCAGCTTTTGTAATATGTGGAATTGCAACTTTTTGGTATCTGAATTTTTTTTGAATTTCAGCAATTTTTGCAACGATAGAATCGCGAACGATTGTTCCTTTTGGCGTGAAAAGTGGAAGTCCTGGTCCAACCAAATCTGAAAAAGTGAAAAGATCGAGCTCGGCACCAAGCTTTCTGTGATCGCGTTTTTTTGCTTCTTCGATCATTTTTTCATAATCTTTTAATTCACTTTCAGAATTAAATGCCAATCCATAAACACGAGTTAGCATTTTATTTTTTTCGTCACCTCGCCAATACGCTCCAGCCACGTGAGAAAGTTTAAAAGAATCTCCAGAAATTTCTTTCGAAGGATTTTCACTGTGTCCACCTCGACACAAGTCTTCAAAACCACCACAAGAATAAAGAGTAATTTTTTCTCCTTTATTTACAATTTCTTCAATTAGTTCGAGCTTGTACGGATTGTTTTTGAAAATTTCACGAGCTTCATCTGGAGATACTTCTCTGTGAGAAAACTCAGTCCATTTATTCAAATTTTTCTTCATCGATTTTTGGATTTTTTTCAGGTCTTCATCACCAATTTTTTCCGATCCAAAATCAAAGTTGTAGTAAAAACCGTTGTCGACAGCTGGACCAAGTGTCGGAAGGGTAGATGGATAGTGCTCTAAAACAGCCTGAGCAAGAAGGTGCGCCAAAGTGTGTCTTTTTTTAGATAAATCGTTTATTTCCATGAGATTAATTCTATCATAGAGATATTTTATTATAAAGACTCTTTGGCTTGCTTTTTTAACCCTGTTCAGTATAATGGGAGCCTATGGTAGTAAGAATGCGACATACAAGAGCTCATACAAAAAACCGCCGGTCACACCACCGCGCTCCATCTGCAAGTATTGTAGTTGATAAAGAAACAGGGGTTGCTCACATGAGACACCGAGTTTCTCTGGAGACAGGAATGTATAAAGGCCGACAAGTTTTGAATGTGGCTAAAAAAACAAAAAAAGAAAAAGCAGGCAAGTAGTTGCTTGCTTTTTCTTTTTTTGTGCTACAATATTCTTGTAATAGTTAATTGAGAAATTTAATGGCAAACAGACATCTTGCACGTTCTATAGTTTTACAAACTTTGTTCGAATGGGACTTTAACGGTCGCAAGTCTTCTGATTTATCGGAAGAGCTTCTTCACAACACACAAGAATTTGGACCAGGACTCACAGTAGATGAGTTCATGGAAACTTTGCTAAAAATTGTTCTCGATAAACAAGAATCTATTGATGAAATAATAGTTCGCGCCGCACCTGAGTGGCCTCTTGAAAAAATTTCTATGGTTGATAGAAATGTTCTTCGCATTGGACTTGCAGAGCTTTTGTTTTCTGACAAAGATGAAGTTCCTCCAAAAGTTGCTATCAACGAAGCTATCGAGCTTGCAAAAACTTTCGGTGGTGAAAAATCTGGGAAATTCGTAAACGGAGTTTTGGGTGCCGTGTATAAAGAAATGGGTGAGCCTGGAAAAGATCAAGTAAGTAAAAAGAAAAAAGAAGACGTAAATATTGAAAATATGCCAGTTGAGAAAAAAGCTGGTGGGGTTATCTTTTCAGAAAAAGATGGTGTATTTCATTTCGGTCTTGTTCACGACGTTTTCGGATATTGGACTTTGGCCAAGGGTGGAGTGGAAGATGGAGAGACTTCAGAAGACGGAGCTGTGAGAGAAATTAAAGAAAAGACAGGTCTCGATGTAGAAATCGTTAAACTTTTGGGTGAAAATGAATATGTTGCATCTCATCCAGAAAAAGGTAAAATTCGTAAACAAGTAAGCTATTACCTTGTTAAGTCGCCATTTAAAGAACTGCACGTCAATACAAACGGTGGGCTTGATGGTGGAAAATGGTTTACTTTGGCCGAGCTTGAAGACGTTAAAACGTATGACGATATTTTACCGCTCCTAGCTCAGTCGGTTGAGTATATTACAAAATAATATTACATGTTTGGTATAAGCACATCGAAAGCTTTGTTTATACAAGGTATGTAGTTTTTTACTATGAAAGATTTTTCGACATTTGAAGACAAGATTGGTATTTCTTTTAACAATAAAGATTTACTAAAACAAGCTTTTATTCACAGATCATATATAAATGAAAATCAAGGAGTTGTTTTTGGTCACAACGAGCGTTTGGAATTTTTGGGTGACGCTGTCCTAGAACTTGTAACAACAGAAGAGCTTTATGCTAGATTTCCAAGTAAACCAGAAGGCGAATTGACTTCAATCAGAGCAGCTTTGGTCAACACAAATAGTATTTCTGATGCTGCTAGAAATTTGGGCGCAAATGAATATTTGCTTCTTTCAAAAGGTGAAGCAAAAGATACAGGAAAAGCGCGAAGCTATATTTTGGCAAATACTTTTGAAGCTATTGTTGGCGCAATTTATCTAGATTCTGGATATGAAAATTCAAAGAAGTTTATCGGGAATTGTTTGTTCGACGGAATTGAAAAAATTGTTAGAGAAAAAACTTATATCGATTCAAAGAGTTTGGTTCAAGAAAAAGCTCAAGAGGTTGTCGGTGTGACACCTTCGTATGAAGTTGTTTCTGAAGTTGGACCAGATCACGACAAGAATTTTACAATCGCTATTTATTTTGGTGAAGAAAAAGTTGCCACAGGAAAAGGGAAGTCAAAGCAAGAAGCTGAACAA
>CAZOPP010000025.1:0-6862 GCA_964581875.1 uncultured Candidatus Saccharibacteria bacterium | reverse complement strand
AACGCAATCGAAAAGAAGAAGTTCGCTTCATCACTCGATGACTGAAGGTATAATCCTCCGAGGTTGTAATTCTCGAAAGACCTTTTTCTTCTGGTGATGAAGTTTGCTTCATACGGAACTCTCCTGTAATACGTTCCGTAAAATCCGCCAATGCTAGACCCGAGTTGCTTACTGGAAATCCCTGCGCCAAAACGAGAAGAGACATAGGCTGAAGGAATGAAGTCGAGCCTCAGAAAAACATGTGGATGAATATCATTTTCGTATCTGGTCGAAGGAAAGAAGACCATTTCCATTTTCGCTTTACTGAGTCTTTTCCCTTGTATCGCATCTTCCCTGATGATGCTTTTTTGGAAAGTGGTTTCTTCTTTCTCCTTTGGAATCATATATGAAAAACCTACAGAATAAAGAAAATTATTACTATCAACCTTGTTTGGTATGAAGTCGTTTCTCATATTGATAAGGTCTTGAGAGATCAAGGCTTTTGAGATGAACCCAAAAACCAAGAAAAGCAGAAGCTTGTTCATGTTGATGTGTTTTAAAGGTTCAACCTATTTTGATTATACAACGAAAAACCCGCCAACGCATTCGCGCCGGCGGGGTTTCCATGAAGAAGATCTTACTGCTTTACTACCTTCGTCTGACCGAAAGGTGTATTCAAGATATAGAAGCCGGAGGTCAGACCTCCGAAATCCATCCTGTTGTTACCCAACATCAAGTTACCCTGGTCAACAACCTGCCCATTCAAACTGGTTAGGGTGTAGGTGGTTGTAGACGGCGAACTGATCGTAACCACATCCACGAATGGATTAGGAAAAGCCTGAAACTCTACTTTCATATGGTCACTGGTAAACCCAGTGCTTCCATATGAAAAGCAGTAGTCATCCGAAGACCACACCTCAGTCTCACCAAAGTGAGAATCAACGCTTGTGTCCTCGTCAGTGATCCACCAACGAAAACAGTAGTCACCGAACCACATAAACGGCATGTTGAACCATGCCTGTGGCACAACACCGATGGGCATAACCCACTCAACCGTTGATTCATAGTCGTCCGGATATGTACGAGTAAGCGTACAATACAGTTTCGTACGATAGTACGAAGGACGCCCAAGTCCGTAACCAGAGTTCACGTGTGATCGAAAACCAATGTACGGCGGATTGCCGTAAATCAGATCTTCGACAATGATCGTGGGCTCTGGTATGACTGGAATTGGGTTTTGGATGGGAGTAACAAGCCTGGTCAAAACCTCACTGTAATTCTGATCAAGAATCTTGACCATAAAGCTCCCCCCGAAAGAAAAGCTTAGTGTGTCAACCCCGGCCCCCGACAACATGTCTTCTTGAACCGGCTGCCAGTTTGGCTGGTAATACGGTCCATTGTTCTTAAAAACCCTCCGACGCATCGGAGAGTCGAATCCAGAGTAGTCCGCCACAATCGTGACGTTGTTAGATCCGATATTGTCGTACCAGCGGACATCATAGTCCTGCCCACTCATTCCCACCGCAAGCAGCAGGAAGATGAAAGTCGTGATGAAATTCTTCATGTTTTTGTCCGGCTTTATCCGGAACTTTGTTAAGGTTCGTGTTCTTTTTATCCTATTAATTTATAGCATAAATAGCTATAAAAGTCAAGTAAAATCACCCTTTTCTAGATAGCCCAAAAACCTATAATTTCTGGGCTTTTTTCAGATCAAACTCCCCTATTTTTGTCCTTTTTAGATTATATAAAGTTGCAGGAACACCTAAAAGTTCGCCGATTTTTTCAACAAGAGATCTGATATAAACACCAGAAGCAACATCGAAAGACACTTCAGCCACAAATCCTTCTTCCACTTTTTTACTTCCCAAGAATTTACTTTTATAAACCTTCATGACTCTTTCAGAAACTTCCACTTCTTCCCCACTTCGCGCATATTTATACAAAGGCTTTCCATCTTTTTTAATTGCAGAATATTTTGGAGGAGTCAGTAAAAAGTCTCCATTAAAAGCGTTCATCAAATCTTTTAGATAATCGTCTTCAACAAAAAATATTTCTGCTTCTTCTAAAATCTTTCCTTCCATATCACCCGTGTCTGTCTTTCTTCCGAACAAAATTTCTGCAACATATGTTTTATCCAGTTTTATAAAATCAGAAAGACTTTTTGTTCCAGATTCTACGCCGATTATCATAAGTCCACTCGCCAAAGGGTCTAGTGTACCCGCGTGACCCATTTTTCTTATACCAAGTTTTTTTCGAAGAATTCGAATAACATCAAAAGAGGTTATTCCTTTTGGCTTATCAACAAGTAAAATGTTTTCTGGTAATTTGTTTTTCATAAATTTTATTTATCTAATTATGTCGATATATCGATAGAATTTGAAGCGTTTATATATAACTTTTTAGAAAAGATTTTCTATGAATATTGGTGAGTCCATACTTTTTTATAGCATCTAAATGATCTTTAGTTCCGTAACCTTTATTTTTTTCTAAAAGATATTCTGGATATTTTTCAGAAATCTTTTTCATCTCCTCGTCACGAGAAACTTTTGCCACTATCGAAGCCAAAGATATAACTGGAATATTTTCATCACCCTTTATAACAGTTTCTTGAATAAAGTTTTCTTTTGTAAAAAGTCCGCCATCTAAAAAAACTTTTGTATCTTTTCCAGGATTTAATTTCTCCACAGAATTATTCACACAAGCTTTTATACAAGTTGCAATTCCTTTTTCGTCGATTTCTTTTGAACTGGCTTTTGAAATGACATATTTAATCATTCCAGAATCTGCATAATTTTTTATCTTTTCAAACCAACTATTTCGCATTTTTTCGGTCAGCTTTTTTGAATCTCGAAGTGGAAGTTTATTATTTTCTTCTATAATTTTTCTTAAGTTTTCGCTTGAAATAAATAGCGCACAAACATAGACTGGCCCAGCAACCGGACCTCGCCCAACCTCATCAACGCCTATTAAATAAGGATATTCCACCTGTATATAGTAGCATATCGTTTTATGCTAAAATAGTTAGATTATGGATCAAAAATTCGTCCATCTTCATACACACTCCCATTATTCCCTTCTAGATGGGCTTTCAAAAATTGGTGATTTGGTTAAAAAAGCCAAGGAATTTAATATGCCAGCTCTAGCTCTAACAGACCACGGCGCGATGTATGGAGCGATAGAATTTTACAAAAAATGTAAAGATGCTGATATAAAACCAATTATTGGAGTCGAAGCTTACATTGCTGAGCGAACCAGACACGACAAAGAATCTGGAATCGACAACAAAAGATACCACCTGACTCTTTTAGCCAAAAATAACCAAGGATACAGAAATTTGATGAAGCTTGTTTCGCTTTCTTTTTTGGAAGGATATTATTACAAACCAAGAATGGACGAAGAAGTTTTGCGACAATATTCTGAGGGAATAATTTGTCTTTCTGGTTGTCCGGCTGGAGAGCTTGCGCACGCACTTCGAGCAAAAAACCAAGAACACGCAGAGCAGATTGTAGAAAAATACATAAGTATTTTTGGAAAAGAAAATTTCTTTTTAGAATTTATGAACCACAAAGAAGTTGAAGGAACAGAGCTTGTAAAAGAAGGACTTTTAATTCTTTCAAAAAAATATGATGTTCCGATAGTCGCGACTTGGGATTCTCACTATCTTCACAAAGACGACAACGAAGCCCACAACACTCTTCTCGCGATAAACACAAACAGCACAAACTTTAAATTCACGGGAGATTATCATTTTATCGACCCAAGTGGTGCGTTAGAATATTTTAAAGACATTCCTGAAGCTGTTTCAAATACTTTAAAAGTCGCTGAGATGGTGGATATAAATTTGGAACTTGGTTCTTGGGTTTTTCCAAAATTCGGACTTGAAGACGGACACACTGCAAAAAGCCAACTTAAAAAATATGTTTACGAAGGAATTCCAAGAAGATATGGGCAAGAAACGGCAGAAATAATTGAACGTATAGAATACGAATTAAATATTATCGAACAAAAAGGATTTTCTATCTACATGCTTATTGTGGGAGATTTGATTCGTTTTGCAAATGAAAATGGAATTTTAACAAACATTCGAGGTTCTGTTGCTGGATCGATCACAACTTATCTTTTAGGAATTACAAACGTCGATCCTTTCCGATTTAAACTTCCTTTTGAAAGATTTCTAAACCCAGAACGTCCTTCAGCGCCGGACATCGACATGGACTTTGCCGACAACAGACGTGATGAAGTTATCGAATACGCAAAAAGAAAATATGGTGAAAAAGCCGTCGCACAAATCGGTACTTTTGGAACAATGCAGGCCCGTGGCGCTGTGCGAGACGTGGCTAGAGCTCTTGGTTATCCGTACGACACGGGAGACAAAATTTCAAAACTAATTCCTCTTGGAAAACAAGGTTTTCCAATGACGATAGATATTGCGCTCGACGTGGAACCAGAACTTAAAGAAATGTATGAAAATGATAAAGTCGTGAAAGAAATAATCGACATGGCAAAAAAAATAGAAGGTTGTGCCAGACACATTTCTGTTCACGCTGCCGGCGTTGTTATATCACCATCGGACGTTGATGACTACGCACCGGTTCAGCTCGATCCCAAAGGTGGGAAAATAATCACCCAGTACGACATGCACGCAGTTGAAGCTGCTGGACTTATTAAGTTCGACTTCTTGGGTCTTCGAAACTTGGCAATTTTGTCTGATTCAGTAAGCTTGGTGGACAAAATTGAAGGAATAAAAATTGAAGTTGAAAATATTCCGATGGACGACAAAAAAACTTTTAAAATGCTTGCTGATGGAAAAACAATGGGAGTTTTTCAGCTTTCGTCTTCTGGAATGACAAGATATTTAAAAGAACTTGAACCTTCTATTATCGACGACATTAACGCGATGGTGGCGCTTTATCGACCGGGCCCAATGGAAATGATTCCTGAATATATCAAAAGAAAGCACAACAACGCTTTGATTCGTTTTCTCGACCCTAGAATGAAAGATATTCTCGATCTTTCATATGGAGTTATCACTTACCAGGACGACGTGATGATGATTGCTATTAAACTTGCTGGATATTCTTGGCTTGAAGCAGACAAACTTAGAAAAGCGATGGGTAAGAAAATTCCAGAAGTTATGATGGCCGAAAAAGAAAAACTAATGGAAGGACTTTTGAAAAATGGAATGACGCACAAAAAAGCCGAAGAGCTTTGGTCTTTGATCGAACCTTTTGCCGCGTATGGTTTCAACAAAGCTCACGCTGCCAGCTACGGACGTTTGGCATATCAAACGGCTTACATGAAAGCCAACTTCCCTGTTCCGTATATGACGGCCATTTTGACAGCAGAGTCGGGCGACGTGGAAAGAGTTTCTGAAATTATTCATGAATGTAAAAAAATGAATATCGAGGTTTTGCCTCCAAATATAAACGAATGTTTTGGAAACTTTACTGTGATAAAACAAAACGATAAGGAGAATCTTGATAAAATTAGATTCGGTTTTTATACGATAAAAAACTTGGGTTATGATATTTCAGACGCGATAATAGAAGAAAGAAAAAAGGCTGGTAAATTTACAGGAATGGAAGATTTTCTTGAGAGAGTTCAACACAAAAACCTAAACAAAAAATCTTTAGAAGCTTTAATTAAAGCTGGAGCAATGGATGAATTTGGTGATCGAGGAACTTTTCTTCAAAGCATGGAGGAACTTTTGGCGTTTAATAAATCCTTTTCAAAAGTAGACAAAAATCAAGGTTCACTTTTTGGTGGAGATTTGGCGCCAAAATCTGTGCTTTCTATAAAAGAAGGTGGTGAAGCAAGCAAAGAAGACAAACTTTCTTGGGAAAAAGAACTTTTGGGATTATATATTTCTGGACACCCTCTCGAACGAGTAAAAGACAAAATAGAAAAAAGTGGAATGGATTTTAAAAAACTCACTGAAACTGGTTTTCAAAATATGAACGTTGTTTGTGCTGCGATGATTGAAAGTATTAGAAAAGTTATAACAAAAAAAGGAGGACAAATGGCGTTTATCAAACTTGCTGATTTGACCGGAACAATCGAAGCTGTAGCCTTTCCAGAAACTTTTCGTGAAAATGCAACGCTACTTATAGAAAACAAATGTGTTGCAATCAAAGGGAAATTAAACATTCGTGATGGAGAAAAAAGCATCACGATTGATTCTTTAAAAGAGATTTAGTTTGACTAAAAATCTTTTGGTGTTATAGTTTAGAAAACCGTAAAGCACATTCACATGAGCTTTGGACAACTTTTACCACTACTGCCATTTTACTATCCGCAAAGAATGGGTAGTCAGAACATGGCCTTGTTGAATAAACTAAGTGAAATATTCCAAGGAAATATTAATAGAGCAATATATATAATTGAAAAGGCTTTTTCTGAGATATTCCAATCTGAATCATTTCAGATGTTCTACGAAGAACACCAGAGGCTTTACAACTTAACACTTACCAATGCTCGCTCATTAGGTATTAATATAGATGAGGATAGAAAGTTTTCAGACATAGCTCACAATATGTTCGAAAGCAAAACTGGCAAGAAAGTAGCTAATAACAGTGCCGCATTTCGAATGCTTCTATCGTTGTTGAGAAGAAAGTACAACTGGGAAAACTCAGCAAAATGAAACCGCTGACAAGGCACAAGGCCGCGCGAATGCGCGGCCATTGTCTTTTTAAAAAACAAAAACAAAAGGCCGGCGCGAAGCGCCGGCATTTTGTTTTATCTATTCAAAACTAAAGTGTTTTGATTCATTGCTTCTTGGTTTACATCCATATTTTCTATCTCGTCCATAATCTTGAACGCGAGTTTGTGATAATTTGGAGTAATACCTGGAGTCGCTGGAGGGTTGTAAACTTCTAAAATCTTT
>CAZOPP010000024.1:3281-8659 GCA_964581875.1 uncultured Candidatus Saccharibacteria bacterium | reverse complement strand
ATTTTAGCAGGGAACAGAAAGCCATCAAGAGTTGATTTTACTTTTACCAGTGCTCCTGTTTGGCTTAAAATCAATCGAGAACAAAGAAACGCTCTTTCTGTTTCTGTTGAAAATAAGGTTGTTTCAAATGTTTTTGAAACACCAAAAGTTACAGCTGACGTTGTGAATAAAACACTTTTAAATATTTATAATATTGATGTTTTTATAATTCTCTACGATGAAAACGACAATGTTATAAATGTAAGCAAAACTTTTATCGAGTACTTGCCTAAAAACAGTAGAAAACCTGTTGTTTTTACTTGGCCAGAACCACTTTCAAAAAATCCCCAAAGAGTTGACATATTTCCTCAAGTCAATATATTTGAACTAGGTATTTAAATAGATTATGAATCGCCTTAGTTTTAAACATATTGATTGGGTTTTATTGTTGCTTGTTGTGCCGCTTTTGGGCGCTGGGCTTGTTACGATGAAGTCTTTTTCTTACGAAACTCCGTTTTTTAGCCAACAGCTCCTTTGGATTGGAATTAGTTTTTTGGCATTTTTCACTACTTCTTTTTTCGATTTTCGATTTCTAAAGAAGACAAAAATAATCGGTGGAATTTATCTTCTTTTTGTCGGAGTTTTGCTTCTTTTGTTTTTGTTTGGTTCTACAAACAAGGGCGCAACGAGCTGGTTTGATTTCGGAGCTTTTTCTTTCCAGCCGGTGGACTTTATGAAAATAATTTTGATTATTGTTTTAGCAAAATATTTTTCTCGAAGACACGTTGAAATTAAAAACTTAAAACTAATTTTCATATCAGCGGTCTATGCCGGAATTCCTTTTATTTTAGTTTTTCTACAGCCAGACTTTGGATCAGCAATGATTGTTTTTATGATTTGGCTCGGAATGTCTATCGTTTCTGGAATTTCAAAAAAACATCTTTTGGCTGTCTTTGGTGCGGGATTGTTGGCCTTTCTTTTTCTTTGGACTTTTGTTTTCCAAGATTATCAAAAAGCCAGACTTCAGACTTTTCTAAATCCACTTTCTGATGTTCAAAACACAGGTTACAACGCGTATCAATCAACTGTTGCTGTTGGTTCGGGGCAGCTTCTTGGAAAAGGTGTGGGCTATGGAACACAATCAAGATTAAAATTTCTTCCTGAATACGAAACAGATTTTATCTTCGCAGCTTTTTCTGAAGAGTGGGGATTTGTTGGATCTATTTTGGTTTTACTCCTATATTTTTTGATTGTTTGGAGAATTGTCAGACAGTCAAAGCTTGGTGCGACAAATTTTGAAATGCTTTTCGGTGTTGGTGTTTCGATAATGATTATGTCTCATGTTATTATAAACGTCGGCATGAATATCGGAATGATGCCAGTTACGGGTATTAATCTTCCGTTTATGAGTTATGGAGGATCACACTTACTTACAAGTTTTATTGCGCTTGGAATGCTCTCTAGTATGAACCGCGACAAAAGAGCTTTTCACCCAGACGATTTAAAAAACGAATTTCACGGAATATAAATATGATTGTTGAAGGAAAAAAAATATCAAATTTGATTGAAAATAAAATAAAAAAAACTATTGAAGAACAAAATCTCCAAAAAAGTTTGGCGATATTTTACGTTGGAAACAATAGTGTTATTGACGGCTTCATAAAGCTAAAAAAGAATTTTGGCGAGAGGGTTGGTGTTCGTGTTCGAATTTTTCATTATGAAAAAGATATTACAACAAAATCTTTGATTAAAGAGATTAAAGACATTTCGAAAGATTTTGATGGTGTTGTTGTCCAGCTTCCATTACCAGATCATATCGATAGAGAAAAGGTTTTAGATTCTGTTCCGGTAGATAAAGATATCGATGTTTTGGGCTCTAAAAAATATAAAAATTTCTTGTCTGGCGACTTAACTTTTTTTCCACCTGTTGCTGGCGCAATTTTTGAAGTTTTAAATTTTCACAATGTTTCTTTAGATGGTAAAAAAATAGTTGTTGTTGGTGATGGAATGCTTGTTGGAAGACCGGTTTTTGATTGGCTTAAGATAGCCGGATTAAAACCAAAAAAAGTTACAGAAAAAACAAAAAACAAAAATGAAATTTATAAAAATTCTGATGTTATCATAACTGGAGTTGGAAAATCTGAGACTATTACTTCAAAATTAGTTAAAAAGGGCGTTGTTTTAATCGATGCTGGAACTAGTATCGAGTCAGATGTTGTTGTTGGCGACATTTCAAAAGATTGTGCATCAAAAGCATCTCTTTTTTCCACCGTTCCTGGCGGTGTTGGTCCCATAACAGTTGCAATCTTATTTAGAAATTTGTTGTATACTTAAGTTGTGATTGGTTACAAAAGTTCTATTTTCTTAAATTCTTTTTTAAATCAGAATATTTATTTTGATTATTTGGTTTATTTTTTCGCACAAGTTTTTCCATTTCTAGTTTTTGGTTTTTTTGTTTGGTATTTTCTTTTTAAACAACAAAACCTGGTGGGATTTGTCAGAGTTTTTTTAATCACTATTTTTTCTTGGGGTTTGTCAGAAATTTTAAAGTTTGCATTTTCTTTTCCAAGACCGTTTGTATCACTCCCTGAAGTAAATGCTCTTTTTTCTTTTGGTTCGCAAGATTCTTTTCCTTCTGGTCACGCTACTGTGTTTTTTGCACTTGGCACTGCAATTTATTTTGAGAATAAAAAGCTTGGATGTCTGTTTTTAATCTTTGGAGTGCTTATAAGTATTAGTCGGGTTTTTTCTGGGGTTCACTATATTCACGACATTTTGGCTGGCGCCATTTTGGGCGTTTTGGTGGCTCTTTTTGGCTATAAATATCTTCATTTATTAAGAAACAAGTCTTAAAAAAGGGAAGATTGAAGGAAGTCATTTTTAGGTGTAAAATATTACCCATGATTATGAAAAGAATATGGGTATTAATTGTCTTGATCGCTGGCTTGGCGGTCGGCTATTTTGTTTACAGTACAACAAATGGCTTGGGTGGTGATATTAATAATAAGTATGGTTTTAAGCTTGGACTTGATCTTTTTGGTGGAACGAGTTTGGTTTATAGAGCAGATGTTTCAAATATCGATGAATCAGAAATTAACGATGCGATGGATTCTCTTCGAGATGTTATCGAAAGAAGAATAAATCTTTTTGGGGTTTCAGAAACAACTGTTTTGGTTCAAGATGCAAGTTTTATAAACGAAGGTGAAAATAGAATTGTTATTGAGCTTCCTGGTGTTACAGATATTAATGAAGCTGTTTCAATGATTGGACAAACTCCGCTCCTTCAATTTAAAACTGAGCGTCCAGAAGGTCCAGAACAAGATAAACTAATAGCTAATTTTGAAGCAATTCAGGATAAAATTATTTCTGGTGAAATTCCACTTTCTTCTATCGAAGACCCATACTTCGTAGACACTCCTTTGACTGGACGTTATCTTGAAAGAGCATCGCTTCAATTCTCTCAAGCCGGAGCTTCAAGCGGAAGTGCTTTTGGCGGGGAACCGATGGTTGTGCTTGATTTTAACAAAGAAGGTTCAGAATTGTTTGAAAAAATTACAGGTGAAAATGTAAACAAGATTGTTGCGATTTATTTGGATGGTGCACCGATTTCTACACCAGTTGTAAGAGAAGCTATTGGTGGTGGACAAGCTGTTATTTCAGGAAACTTCACACCAGAAGAAGCAAAGCAATTAGTTGGACGTCTTAACTCTGGAGCACTTCCTGTTCCAATCGAACTTATTTCAACACAAAGCGTTGGTCCATCTTTGGGAGCAGAAGCTGTATCTGCTGGGGTTTTTGCAGCTATAATTGGTTTTGCTGTTCTGTCACTACTTCTTATTTTCTGGTACAGATTGCCGGGACTTATTGCAGTTATCGCACTTTTAATTTACTCAGCTTTAATGCTTTCACTCTTTAAAATTGTTCCAGTAACCCTAACAGCCGCTGGTATTGCTGGATTTATCATTTCCCTTGGAATGGCGGTTGATGCAAATATTTTGATTTTTGAAAGAATGAAAGAAGAAATGCGTTCTGGAAAAACTATAGTAGATTCTGTACAAAGAGGTTTTGAACGAGCTTGGTCATCGATTCGAGATTCAAACCTTTCGAGTATGATTTCTGCAGTAATTCTTTTCTGGTTTGGAACATCACTTATTCAAGGATTTGCACTTACTTTCGGTATCGGTGTTCTAGTCAGTATGATTTCTGCAATTTCAATCAGTAAAATTCTTTTGATGGGTGTTTCATCAAAAGACGGAAAAGTAATGAGATTTTTATTCAGTAATGGAGTAAAAAAATAATATGTGGATTATTAAAAAAAGAAAAATATTTTTAGCAATATCAGCACTGTTTGTTCTTTCAGCTTTAGCAATTATTTTAATCGACGGACTAAAGTTTGGAATTGAGTTTACTGGTGGATCTCTAACTGAAGTTGTTTATACAGATTCTCGTCCAGAAATTTCTGAAATCAGAGAACAAGTTGAGACTCTTGGTTTTGGAGATTTTCTCGTTCAGCCAACAGAAGAAAACGGAGTTTTTGTTAAAACAAGAAGCTTAACAGAAGATGAAAGAGTTTCTATGATAAATGCTCTTTCTTTTGAAGATAAAAAAAGTGTTGAAGAAAAATCTTTCACTTCTATTGGTCCGTCTGTCGGAAAGGAGCTAAAAAGTAAATCAACTATCGCGATTATAATCGTGGCAATTTCTACAATTCTTTTCATTGCTTACGCTTTTCGAAAAGTTTCAAAACCAGTTTCTTCTTGGAAATATGGAATTATTGCAATAATTACTTTGATTCACGACGTGGTGATTGCAACAGGAGCTTTCGCTGTTATGGGAGTTTTGTGGGGTGCGGAAGTCGACACGCTTTTCGTTGTGGCGGTTTTGACAATACTTGGTCTTTCAATAAACGATACGATTGTTGTTTTTGATAGAATTCGTGAAAACCTTGGACACAAATCATCAACTGATTTTAAAGAAGTTGTTGGAAAAAGTTTGGACGAAACATATGCCCGTTCTATAAACACATCACTTTCTACTATTATTGTTTTGGTTGCGCTTTTCTTGTTTGGTCCAGAATCAACAAAAGTGTTTTCAATGACAATGGCAATCGGTATGTTTTTCGGTACTTATTCTTCTATTTTCCTTGCAAGCCCACTTCTTGTCTTGGTTGAAGAAAACCAAAAAGACTAAAATAAAAATAATTTTTATCAAAAAACCCTTAATTTGTAAGGGTTTTTTGATATGGATATTTTGTGTTTTTTCTGATATAATTTGATTGTTATCTGTAATTGTTCCACCGCATGGTGGATAATATAAATTATGACAATTTTATTTATAGTTGCAGGAGTTTTAGTTCTTTGGGTTATATTTTCTTATAACTCTTTTGTTAAACTTGTTGC
>CAZOPP010000024.1:0-3181 GCA_964581875.1 uncultured Candidatus Saccharibacteria bacterium | reverse complement strand
GAGTTTTAGTTCTTTGGGTTATATTTTCTTATAACTCTTTTGTTAAACTTGTTGCTAATGTAAGAGAAGCTTGGGCTGATATCGATGTTCAATTAAAACGAAGATATGATCTTATTCCAAACCTTGTTGAGACTGTGAAGGGATATGCGTCTCACGAAGCAAATGTTTTTGAATCAGTTACGAAAGCAAGAGCTTCTGCTATTTCGGCAGAATCTTCAGGAAATCTTTCGGCTGTTGCAGAGTCAGAAAATATTTTGTCAGGAGCTTTGAAATCACTTTTTGCGGTTGCTGAAAATTATCCAGAACTGAAAGCAAATACAAATTTTCTAGAACTTCAAAAAGAGCTTTCTGACACAGAAAACAAAATTCAAGCTGCAAGGAGATTTTACAACAACAATGTTCGACACCTTTCGATAAAACTAAAAACATTTCCAAGTAATATTGTAGGATCAATTTTTGGTTTTAAAGAAAGAGAATTTTTCGATCTTGAAGGGAAGCCAGAAGAGAGAGAAAATGTAAAAGTAAGTTTTTAATAGATTAATAATTTAGAAGAATATGGATACTGTAAAGAAAAATAAAGGAGGACTACTTGTGCTTTTGGCGCTTGTAATCTTAACTGTTGTATTTTTTGCAACAAAGAAAACGAAAGAAGTTATCGTAAATGAGGATATAATAGAAGAATCAAACCCACTTGTTGGATCTGAATCAAGTGCAAATACTTACATTCCAATGCCAAGCGATTCATCATGGATGCAAAACGAAGTTTCTGAAAGTAAGTTAACATTAGATGTTCCAGAAGAATACTATATTTCAAAGCCAAGAATTGGCGACTGTGACGTTACTTCAATTTCAACTGTTTCAAATGGAAAGCCGGTTTCTGTTGCTTTGGTCTACAACGTTGGTTGTGATAATGCAGATTTGCAAAACAACTTTGCACAATCTATTGAAAAGAACGGTTATGTTTTTAGAACAAACTATACATCACCTTCAGTCGTTGCGATTTTTGAAAGAATTGTAAATTCAGCTAGATAATCAAAAGTTTAAAGTAAAAGAAAAACAGAGCGGGCGCCGAAGGCGCCCGCTCTGTTTTTCCACATTATTTTACAAACCTCTATTTAAATTAGTAAATAAAAGATATAATTAAAATATTAAAAATAATTTTAAATATATTTATGAGTAATAAAGTAACAATAGGTCTCTTTGCGTTGCTTTTTATTGCGACAAGCATTCAATCATTTGCTATATCGAAAATGGCAGGGGATCATATAGAAAAATCACAGTCAGGAGTTGCAAGTCTAGGTAGTTATAAGTTAAATAAAAATCAGCAGGCTTATGTGGCTGGATCAATTACTGACAAAACGCCCGAACCAGAAGAATATATATTATATGTAGACAGTAATGGCTTAATAAAATGTTCATATATACAAGATGGAGATGTTTATGCTGACGGAATTCCGTCTGGTGTTGGTGATATTGGTAATGAAAATAGTTCGGCTGGCTGCAATGGAGCAAGAAATAATTATCTTTCTGCAAATACAAGAGATTTAAGTGTAAAAAATCCTTCATATAAAACACTTTTGATAACAGGTGATCCAGTGTTTGCTATGCAATTCAAGTTGCTTCTTGCTGGATATCTAGAAGTTGAAAATTTAACAGGAAAAATTGATAAGGTGTCAAATTCTGCAATCTCTTCTTTTCAGAAAGAGTTTGGTCTACCAGTAAGCGGTAGTTTTGATATAAAGACACAAAATTTCCTTGATTCTCGAGTTTCATTTATTAACAGTATTTTAAAAAATTATCAAAACGAATCATTAGGTTCTCAGCTTGAGAATTCTTTAAGTAATTCAATTATTACTGTAGATGAAAGTGATGACCCGCAAGAACTTTTATGGTTATGTAGAGAATGGGTCGGAGGATATGGCGCAGGTAATCCAGATGCTATTCCTGTTGGCGAACCTGGTCACTGGAGGTATTTCCCTTGTAGGATAAGTTTTAGTGTTGCTAGATAATCAAAAGTTTAAAGTAAAAGAAAAACAGAGCGGGCGCCTTCGGCGCCCGCTCTGTTTTTCCTACTAAATTTTTGCTAAAATACTGTCATATATGCAAACGCTTTACACACACGAAGATTCAAATATTAGAAAAACCTGGCTTCTTATAACACTTTTTTTAGTAATAGTTATAGCACTCGGTTGGTTTTTAAGTTATTATTTTTCTTCTCCTGACATTCTTTATTTTGCTGTTATTTTTGCTTTTTTCCAAGTTTTCTTTTCGTATTGGTTTTCTCACAAAATCGTTCTCTCAATGTCCGGCGCAAGGGAGGTAAAAAGAGAAGAACATAGAGACCTTTGGAATACTGTCGAAAATCTTTCAATCACGGCTGGTCTTCTAATGCCGAAGCTTTACATTATAAATGACCAAGCTCCAAACGCTTTTGCAACTGGAAGAAATAAAAAGCACGCCGTCGTTGCTGTTACAACTGGACTTTTAGAAAGATTGGATAAAACAGAACTCGAAGGTGTTATCGCGCACGAACTTTCTCATATTGGAAATAGAGATATGCTCGTTTCTACACTCGTTGTTGTTTTGGTCGGATTCATCACTCTTTTATCTGATATGTTTTTAAGAGCTCAGATTTTCGGAGGAAATAGGGGAAATGACAGAAGTGGTGGCGGACAAGTTCAACTTATTTTAGTTGTTGTCGGTGTTGTCTTAATGATCCTTTCGCCGATTATTGCAACATTAATTCAACTTTCAATTTCTAGAAAAAGAGAATTTTTAGCTGATGCAACTGGCGCGCTCCTTACAAGATATCCAGAAGGTTTGGCTTCTGCGCTCGAAAAAATTTCCGCGTCTTCAGTAAAAATGAAAAAAGCAAACCACGCAACAGCGCACCTTTTTATCTCAAACCCATTTGGTAAAGAAAAAAGTCAAACTTGGTTTCAAAATCTTTGGAGCACTCATCCGCCAGTTGAAGAGCGTGTAAAACGACTTCGTTCATCTGACTAATTATGAAATTTTATTTTGCATCTAGATTTAAACACAGAGATTATTTGCGTGACTTGGATAAAAAGTTAGAAAAATTGGGTCATAAAATTGTTTCTTCTTGGATATGGATGGAGTCACAAAAACCATACGATAAAAATCATAAAAAGTGTAGCGAAATTTCAAAGACTGTAGAAAA
>CAZOPP010000023.1:6376-8684 GCA_964581875.1 uncultured Candidatus Saccharibacteria bacterium | reverse complement strand
CCGGCAACAACAGCTAAAATAACCGCATATTCTACTTTAAGGAAATATAGTCCGACAAAAGTTAGAAGCCCGATAATCACACCAAGCACAACCTGACCACTCATCCAAAGTGCAATTTTTCTTTGAGATCTTTCCCAAAGACTTATTACATATTTTTCATTTTGAATTGGTGTGATAATTTTTAGGAAATTTGAAATTCCATCTTTAGAGATTGAAAGATAAAATGATATTACTGCGACAAGTAAAACATTTGTGACTCCACCAAAAAATGCCGATATTGTAGAAGTAAATCCAGAAGAAATAACTGCAAAAAGTTCACCAATATTTTCTGCTAAAGTTGATAGTGGTGCTTTTTCAACAATTTCGCTCGCCAAATCCCCTGCCGTGTCGAGAGTGTCTAAAGAAACTCCTTGCAAACTAACATCTTGTGGGAAGAATTGACTGATGAAAGGAACAAGATGAGACATTTCTTGAAGCAATACAGGAATAAAGAAATAAAAAACAGCACCAAATATTCCAACGGTCAAAAGATACATCAACACAACTGCCACTGTCCGATTCATTTTTGCCCTCTTTTCAAGATAAGAAGCAGAGATACCGATAAAAGAAGCAATGGCAACAGATGTCAAAAGGACCAAAATTATAGACTTTATCTTTACCAAGGCATACACAACAAGAGCAATCCAAACTGCGTTTAGCATGGTTCTTGTGTCGATCGTGACATTGAAGGATTTATTTTCCATAGCCCTATAATAACAGCTTTTAGGGCTCTTTCAAACTAAGAGATTTTTGACTTCAGAAACTCTACAAGAGAGTCCAGAGAAACACGTTCTTGTTCTCCAGTGTCGCGGAAACGAACTGTTACGGAGTTATCTTCAAGACTTTCGAAGTCTACAACAACACAAAACGGCGTACCGATTTCATCTTGTCGACGATATCGCTTTCCAATATTTCCATTGTCGTCAAAAACAACATTTCCGAAAACTGATTTAATTTCTTTAAAAACATCTTTTGATTTTTCAACCAACTCTACTTTGTTTTTTAGCAGTGGAGAAACGCAGACCTTGTAAGGAGCAACTTTTGGATCAAGAGAAAGGTAAACTCTGTTTTCACCATCCATTTGATCTTCTCTGTAAGCAGACAATAAGACAGCAAGAACAGTTCTATCCAAACCAAAAGTCGGTTCTATAACATGTGGAACAAAAACGTCTGTTCCCTCTTCACTTTGATCAACATATTGAAGTTTTTGACCACTTGCATCAGCGTGACGCGAAAGATCATAATTGCTTCTATAAGCCAAACCATAAAGTTCTTTTTGTCCAAAAGGATAATCAAATTCAAAATCTATCGTTCTTGAAGAATAGTGAGCTCTGTCAGCTTCTTCAATCTCAACAGTGTGAACTTTTTTCATATCAAGACCAATATTTCCCATCCAAGAAAGCATTTCTTCTTTCCAGTATTCAAAATTTTGTTCCCATTCGCTTGGTCTTACAAAATATTCGATTTCCATTTGTTCAAGCTCACGAAGTCGGAAAATAAAATCACGAGGAGTAATTTCATTTCTAAAAGCTTTACCAATCTGAGCAATACCAAAAGGCATTTTAGGATTCATTGAGTCGACAACATTTTTAAAGTTTACAAAAATACCTTGCGCTGTTTCTGGACGAAGATATGAAGTAGAAGAAGAATCTTCGACTGCGCCGACTTTTGTTGAAAGCATCATGTTAAATTGACGAACTTCACCAAACTCTCCGTGACATTCTGGGCATTTCCCTTCTGGTGGTGGAGTTTCAAGTTGATCTGCTCTAAAGCGCTTCTTGCATTTCTTGCACTCAACCAAAGGATCAGAAAAATGATCGACGTGACCTGTCGCCTTCCAGACATTTTGGTTCATAAGTATTGCCGCATCCAAGGCATACATATCAGTTCGAGCATGAACGAAAGTCTTCATCCACAAATCTTTTATATTATTTTTTAGAAGTGTTCCAAGTGGTCCGTAATCATAAGTTCCAGCCAAACCGCCATATATTTCAGAACCTTGAAATATAAAGCCTCGGCGCTTAGCCAATGAAACTATCTTTTGCATCAAATCGTTTTGTGATTCCATAGATTACTCGACTTTATCATTTTGCGGATTATAATTCAAATCCTTGTTAAGAGTGCTCGTAATATCAGAATATGAGTTATTTATTTGAGTATTTGTAGAAACATCCAAACCTTTGTATTTTATACCTTGAACCAAATCAACTCTTTCTCCCGACTGACTCGCAGAAGGATTCAAACGAACCTGGAATTGAACTTCTTTTGC
>CAZOPP010000023.1:0-6276 GCA_964581875.1 uncultured Candidatus Saccharibacteria bacterium | reverse complement strand
CTCCCGACTGACTCGCAGAAGGATTCAAACGAACCTGGAATTGAACTTCTTTTGCAGGCAAACTACTTCCAGTTCCCTTTTTCACATTTCCAACATTCCAAACAACTTCTTTTGTTGTCTGATTAAAAGTTAACGATTCACCGCTTGGGCTTTTTGTTCCAACATACTCAACATATATCGGCAATTTTCCACGAACTTCCGCACCAGAAATATCGTTTAGAGAATTTGCCAAAGACCAAGAGATGGTATAGGTTGTCGATTCTCCCGGACGAGGAGGAAGTGGTCCAGTGTTTGTAAACGCACCACTGTTATAAAGCGCATGTCCAACCATTTGCAAGTTTGTCGCAACCTTAAGCGTTCTTCTGTCGAAGTTTTTAATATCGATAAACTCGTTTATGTTGTTTGGATTTCTGGCTTTTATACTAAGACTAATGTTCGCAGTAGAACCAGAAGTCGGCGGAAGAGTTCTAAAATTAAACATAAGAGTTCCTTTTTGTCCTGGATTTATACTTCCAAGTTCAGGGAAATTTTGTCTATTCCAAATAATTTTATTTGTTGAACTTTCGTAAAATCCACTTGTTGTAATTGAAGAATAGCTAACAAGAGATCCTGTAACCTCTGCAACAATCTCAACATCTTCAATTTTTTGATTTGTAGAATTTTTCCATTCGATTTCTGCTTTAATATTTCCACCAGAAGGAACAGTGACTTCTGGATTTGGATTATCGTTGACTGTAATTTTTGTATCCAAAAGAGGTTTTTGAATTGCAACGATATAACTCTGAGAATTAAACTGAACTGACATTTCTCTTTCGTTTATATCTTTTTGTTGCCCAACAAAAACATTAAAAGCTCTTTGCTCTCCTGACTGCGCGACGATCACACCTTCAACTTTTATCTCTTTTTCAACTCCAGGGTTGATATCGCCTAAAACCCAAGTGTTGTCGCCAAATGTCGGCGATGGAGTAGCTGATTTAAAATCAAAACCTCGTGGATATTCGGCAGTAACAATCATGTTTTTTACCGGATCAGGAGTGTTTAGTCCAGCTTTTATAACAAAAGAAATATTTTGATTTGATCCACTACTCTCTGGCCCTGTTACAGAAAGATTAACCGGCGCTGAAGAAATATTTACTGTGTAAACTTTTTCTTTTATAAAAATTGCATTTGAACCAGGAACACGATACTCCAAAGTTATTTTAATATCACGAGTTGTGCCTTGTTGACCAAAAAGAGTTACATTTAAAAGTTCTTTCACAACGTCGCCCGCAGGAATATCTCCCACACCAATTCTTTCTCGATAAATATCTTCACCGATTCCAGCACCGCGTTGATATTCAACCAAAAGATCACTGTATTCAAGCTTCACGCTATTTTTATTTGTAATTTGAATTTGAAGTGGCAATTCTTCCCCACCATTTGCAAAAGCATTTCCCAAAACCGTAATATCAATATTGTTTGCTGAAACAGTGTTTGATTCGCCAAAAAACATATATAGCGCAAAAAGAATTGAAACAACAAAGAAAATAATTGAGCCAAAAAAAACTTTTCGGAACATTGAAGATTTAAGTAAACTCTTTGAAGGTTTTTTGATAACCTTTTCAACCTCTTCATCTTTGAATTTTGTCGCCACATCGTGAGGCTTTTCGTGCACAGGAGAACGAGGCTTTATTTTAAGCTTTTGAGTTTTGCTATATATTTTATTTTTTAGTTCTTCTATTCTTCTAGAAAACTTCGGATCTTTTTCCATACAAAAAGTATATCACAAAGATTAGATAAGCTGTGTAGCTCGAAGTGATTTGTTAACTTCTTTCACAATATCTTTTCGAACTTTTGTAACTTCATCTAAGACGTTTTGATTGAATGGACTTTCGATAAACAAGTGTTCTTTTTCTTCACCCCAATAACCAAAAAAACTAAGCATTTTTAAAGCAAGAAGTGCGTCCATACTTTTATCAGAAACTATTTTCTGGCTTTCCATAAAAAGAAAAGCTTTTACCAGTTCGTGAAAAAGATTTTCATAAGGTTCGTCTTGTGGACAAAGTCTTTTAAGAAGTCTTAGAGTTTTTACTTTTGTTTCGCTATTTTGAATTTTCTCTGAAAAAACATTTAGCGGTGAAGCATTTACAATTTTCCAACCTTGTTTTCCCAAAACAAAAGAAACTTCAGAAAAAGAAAAGTCCTGCAGAGAATACCTGAGTTTTGATTCGTTTTTTCTTACACCAGATGCAGAAGCTCTGACCAAACCCAGATCTTCTGTAAAGATAAAAAAAGTTTTATCAGAATCTCCCCTATTTTCAGAAAAAATAACAAAACCTTTTGTTGTATAGATTTGATGTGACATTATTTTTATTTTATCAATTTTAATAGTATTTGACAAATTATATTAAATATGCTATAAATTAATAAAACTCACCACCTTATGAACAAGATTTTCTTAGTCACCCTGCTGGTGGCGCACCTTCTCAGCACTGCTCTCAATGCACAGACCGACAGCACCAAAGTAAACCTCGGCGCCATGATGGTTCCCATGGGATGGGTAAACCTGGACCAACCAAATGATGAAGGTCTCGGTAGTACCATCGGCATCTTCGGTGTAGCGCAAGTGATCCGCGGCAACACCGTTTTCACCCCGTACTATGCGATCAATACCAATGCGTATGGTGCAGCTGTTTATCAGCAGATCATGCGAAACTTTGGAGTCTACGTCGTAGGCAACAAGTCAGCTCTGCGAAACAATGGCTACGTTGGAATCGGAGTAGGAACGCCACTGGCAAAAGGTCACGCGACAGGCTTCGTCGAAGTTGGGTCTTCGTGGAAAACCTGGGGGGCCGGACTTTACTTCGGAGCATTCATACCGATAGTGACAAGAGTGCGGTAACACCCGCAAACATAAGCGAACGTAAAAGGCCCCGATAACGGGGCCTTTTCTGCTGCCAAATTACTTTTTAACAGAAACCACAAACGAAACATTCCCTGTATTTATCTCACTTCCCTCTTTCTTTTGGAAAACAATCTCTTTTACGCCAGCTGTTTTTCTAAGATCGGATTCAAAGGTGTTAATAATTTCTTTTCCAGCTTCGTCTGTGTCCACTAACAAGGTGACAGAGTCTTCAGGATTTAGATTCGCATCTTTTCTAAGCGACTGAACGAAACGCAGAAGCTCGCGGAAATCACCTTCTTTTCTTAACTCATCTGTTATTTCCGTGTCGAGAGTAAGAGTTTCGCCGAACAAAACTTCTTTCACATTAACTTCTTCTTTTATCAAATCCAAATATTCTTTTGAAAGTTTTTGCGTAATAGTCAAAGATTTCAAAGGTTGTTTAACTTTTATGTTTAACTTTTGTCTTTCCATAAGTCCTAAAGAAACCATTTCTCGAACTACAGTCATATTTTTCAAAACTTTTTTGTCTGGTCTTTTGTTTTTTGGCCAAGTTTCCAAGTGAACTGATTCAAATTTGTCTGAAACAGCTCTGTAAATTTCTTCCGAAACGAAAGGAGTATATGGAGCCATAAGTCTTGAAATTTCACGCAAAACAAAACGGGTTGTTGCAAGAGAATCTTGTCTATCTGACAGATCGTCGCTCTTAAACCTATCTCGCGAACGTCTAACATACCAATTTGAAAAATCTTCTACAAAATCAACTAGAGGTTTTGCTCCTCGATCAATTTCATAATTTTTCAAACTTTTTGTAACTTCTTTTATAGTTTCGTCCAAACGTGACACAATCCAAGAATCCAAAACATTTTTTCTTTTTGGTTTTGCTTTTTCGTTGTTTTCATACATTTGCCAGAAAGAAAGAATATTTCGAAGGCGCGCCATAACCTTACTTTGAATTTCACTTACACCTTTTTCAGAAAACAAAACATCTTCACCACGAACAGCTGGAGAATTCATCAAGAAAAATCTGAGTGCATCGGCTCCGTATGTGTTTACTGTGTAATCAAGTTCTGGATAATTTTTTAATCTTTTTGACATTTTCTTTCCGTCTTCTGCCAAAACAAGGCCGTTTACCAAAACATTTTTATATGGAGATTTGTCGAAAAGCGCAGTTCCTAAAACCATCAAAACGTAGAACCATCCACGAGTTTGATCGAGCCCTTCGGCGATAAAGTCAGCCGGAAAACCTTTTGTCGGTCGCAAAAATCCACCAACAGGATCAAAGTCTGTTTTTGAAAAAGGATAATTTTGCTGAGCATAAGGCATTGAGGCCGAGTCAAACCAAACATCAAAAACATCTTCTACTCTTTTAAAAGTTTTTCCGTTGTGGTTTATCACAAAGTTGTCGATAAATGGTCGGTGCATATCGAGTTCAATTCTTCTTTTTGTATCAACATATAAAACCAAAGGATCAGCATGATTGTTTACACTTTTGTTGTAAGCAACTTCAGCCTGCTCGTTTGATAAACCTTTGATTATTTTTTCAGCAAGAATATTTACTCCCAAATGAGAAACCAGAACAACAGTTTTACCTTTATACTTTGTTAAAATTTCATCAAAAACTTTTCTAGTTCTTTTTTCTACATCAAACCAACTTTCACCGTTGTGACCTCTTTTTGCCACATAGCGCTCTTCAGCACTGAGCGACAAATACTCGTCACGCTCTTTTTTAATATCTTTATCGTGAATTGTTTTTCCATCCCAAGTTCCACTATCAACTTCTACCAAATCTGCTCTCTCTTCAATTTTTACACCGCCAATATTTTTAGAAATTATTTCTGCTGTTTGTTTAGCTCTCAAAACTGGCGAAGTCAAAATCAAATCGACGTCGTGTTTTTTCAACATTTCTCCGGATTCTTTTGCTTGTTTTTGGCCTTTCGAAGTTAGAGGAAAATCATTTGCTTCGTCAGTAAAAAGACCAATCAAATTTTTCACACTTTGACCATGTCTTACGATTATAATTTTTGTAACATCTTCTCCGGCGTATTTCTTTAATTCATCTCGAGAACCAATAATCAAAGAATCTTGTCCATCAGAAGAAACCCAAACAGGAAGTGGCGTTCCCCAAAATCTACTTCTAGAAATTGCCCATTCTCGCGCACCAGTAAGCCAATTTCCAAAACGCCCATCACGAAGCCCTTCTGGAACCCATTTTGTTTTTTGATTATTACGGACCATCGCGTCTTTTATTTTTGGAGTATTCAAAAACCAAGAATCTGTAGCGTAGTTTAAAAGAGGCGTATCACATCGCCAACAATGCGGATAACTGTGAGTGAATTTTTCTTTTGAGAAAAGCGTTCCCGAGTGAGCTAAATGCTTTATGATTAAAACATCTGTTGACTGGTGATCGTCTTTTGGTTTTACAGAAAGTCCAGCAAAATCTTTGACTTCAGGCTTGAAGTGACCGCTTTTGTCTACATGTTGAACAAAAGGAAGATTGTTTTTCTTTCCAAGCTCCATGTCGTCTGATCCAAAAGCTGGCGCAATGTGCACAACTCCTGTTCCGTCAATTGTTGTCACAAAATCCGCACCGTAAATCTTCCAACCGTTTTGTCGGTTTTCAAGCTTTTCATCTTTTGCATAGTAATCAAAAAGAGGTTTGTATGATTTACCGATTAAGTCTTTTCCTTTTAATTCTTTCGCAACAGAAAATTCTTGTCCACCGAAAATCTTATTTACCAAATCCTTAGCAACAATAAATCTAACCATCTGACCGACACCTTCATCTTTCTTTTCTATTACAGAATAATCAACCTCTTCCCCCACAGCCAAAGCCACGTTCCCTGGAAGCGTCCAAGGTGTCGTCGTCCAAGCAAGTACAAAAGTTCCAGGTTCTTCTACAAGTTCAAATTCTGCAATCAAAGAAAGGTCGGCAATATCTTTGTAGCCTTGATTCACTTCAAAGTTCGCAAGAGTTGTCTCACATCGCGGACATAAGTGCATTGGGTAAAAACCTTTCATTATCAAATCTTTTTTGTATAGCTCGCTGAAAATCCACCAACCAGTTTCCATAAAAGAAGGTTGCATACTCATATATGGATCGTCCATATCCACCCATCGTCCTACACGCGGAATAGTTTCTTTCCAAACTTTTTCATATCGAAGAACGCTCGCTCTCGCAGCTTCGTTAAACTTTTCAATTCCAAAGTTTTCAATATCTTTTTTTGTTGCAAGACCAAGTTCTTTTTCAATCAAGTTTTCAATCGGCAAACCATGACAATCCCAACCCCATCGACGCGCCACATGATAGCCCTGCATTGTTTTAAAACGAGGGATCACATCTTTCATAGTTCCAGGAAGAAGGTGTCCGTAATGAGGAGTTCCTGTTGCAAAAG
>CAZOPP010000022.1:0-8904 GCA_964581875.1 uncultured Candidatus Saccharibacteria bacterium | reverse complement strand
GAACCTGATGAACCATTGTCTGATCCACCATTGTTTCCACAGTTTGCTGAAGCGTTAGCTAGAGCAGCACCTGTAGCTGGTCCAACAACACCGTCAGCTACCAATCCTTTTGATGATTGGAAAGCCATAACTTTAGATTTTGTCATTGGTCCGAAGTTTCCGTCAGCTGTAGCACCTACAACTGATTGCATTGCTGCAACTTGTGATCCTTTTGATCCTACTTTCAAAGTCATAGTGTGAACATATGATCCTGAACATGAAGATCCTCCTCCCATTGAAAGTCCTTCTAGTGCAGCGATTTGTGAACTAGTGAACCCAAGAGCCATAAGGGCTTCTTTTTGTGTTTGAGTTAGAGCAGCTGAAGCGAATTGCACTCCTACGAATAGGACAGCAAGAGCTACTGCAAAAACTGCAAACGAATTTTTTAATGATTTAACCATAATAAAAATTATCGTTATTAATAAAGAGTGAAGGTTGTATCTTTTATTGATACATCCCACACTTGTTTTAATCTACTTTTCGAAAGTATAAATACTTTTGAAAAGCGCCACCTCGTTTTGGAATTCTCCAAAACATAAGGCATACAATTTATCGAAGATAAATGTGTACCTGCCTTGTCGACACGGCGGATACCGACCATGTGAATTTAAAACACAAAATACAATAAAACTTTTTGTTTACACAAAAATTTTTATAAGTATTAGATTTAAGTGATTTTTGAAAAAATCACAAAACCTATATTTTATTTTCAATGATCAAGTTTCCTCGATAAGAAAAATAAAGGCAATTTATTTTTCAAACCGATGAATAGTTTCTACTCACAAAAAGGTAAGTAAAAAACTACTCGGACTCCATTGTAACTTTTTGAAATCAAAGACTCCAAAAAGCTTTGTGGATAACCAGGCATTTTCACTAGGATTATGCCTGATACCATATAATCGCATATTTTGAGCAAAATTACAATAGAAAACGATTTTTAAAGCAACTTTACGCAATTTACTGCGATTCATAAATATAGACGATTTTAAAACGGTTTTATTACAAAAAATCGTGATTATGCCACAAATCTGAGATTTTCAAGTTATATGAAAGAATATTTGCTCCAACGCTTCTCCCCTACACGTTTAAGGACATTTTCTTCAACCAAAGAATTGAGCTCTCTTTGTATTGTCTTTGATGAAATATCTGGAAATGAAGTGCTAATATCGTGAACGTTCACTTCCCCTTTTTCTTTTATAATTTCAAGAATTTTTGGTCTTCTGTCAGATGGTTTACTTTTTACTGCAGATTCTTTTTTAGGATTATTTTCAGTTTTATTTTTTTCAGGCTCTCTGTCGTTTAAAACTTTTTCGCTTGGAGAAATTTTAGAAGAAAAAACTTCTGTCTTTTTCTCTGGGAAAATTGGAGCACCAACAGATTTATTTTTTTCAAAGACATCTTCTGAGACATCGAATAGTGTCTTTGATAGACTGATTTGGTCTGACAAACTTTCTCCAATCTTTAAGTCTTCGATTTGAGAGAATCCTTCTCTTCTTTGCTTGTCTCTTAGAGAAGCAATTAGCTCTACTAAAACACCTTTCAATATTTTTGAGTTCATGTCTGAGATGAAGCCGACAGAAGACGCAACTTCTATCAAGGAAACAATCTCCCAAGCTGTTCCAATACATCTGGCTATGACAAAATGAACGTCACCAGAAAAAGAATACGACATTGATCTTGTTTCAGATATCAAATCTATACTTCTTTGTCTTATTCGGTGTCTTATAGGATCAGAAAATTCAATAAGGTCTGTGACCATATATATTGCAGCACCAATCTTCTCAGCTTTCTTAGAGACACCCATAAACACTGCTTCGTGAGAAGGCTTTTGTCCTATATTTTTTATTTCTTGTCTTTTTGAATTATCCATAAACTCTGTCTTTTATGATTATTTGTTGTGTCCATTATATATACTTAGATTGAAAAAGACAAAGACTCTGGTTGTTTTGATATTTTATAAAAATATGTCAAATAAAATTAAATATTTTTATAAATTAAAAGACCAAAATAAACAATATTCACATATAAATAGAGTTTTTACGTGCTACAATGTATTTATCTTATGGGAAGAAAACCGAAAAAAAATAAAGTTAATAATAAAGAAAATTCAAGCAAAAGAAGTCCGAAAGAAGAGTCAGATTACGAATCAGAATTTCTTGGAATATCACTCAAAAAAGAAACAAAACAAACAATCTCGATAATCACATTGTTTGTTATTTCTTTGTTTTTTATTCTTGCAGGATTTGGTGCAGCTGGAGTTGCTGGAGACTTCGTTTTTAAAAATTTAAAGAAACTTTTTGGAGTAGGATACGCCCTTCTTCCAATCATTTTAATTTTGGTTGGATTTTCAATTTACAAATCAGAAAGGCACAAGGTTGGAGTGGTTAACACAATAGCCTCTATTCTTTTTATTCTCTCTGGTCTTGGTTTTATCGGAATTGTCGCTGGAACAGAAAATGCCGGACTTTTAGGGAAAATCTCTGCTTGGCCTTTTTTGAAACTTTTTGATGTTTATATCTCTGCCCTGTTTTTGCTCGCACTTGTTTTTATTTCTTTAATTTTGATTTTTGAAGAAAGACTCAGCTTCCGATCTATCGGGTCTTTCTTCGGAAAAATATTTGGAACAAGACAAAAAAGTGATGAAGAAGATGTTGATGAATTTTATGAAGATGATGAAGAATATGACGAGGACGAATCTGAAGATCAGAAAGAGGTTCCGGAAGTTCCAGCACCAAAACCAGTTCAACCACAGAAAGAAGAAAAAGATGCTTTTGGTATGATGCCAAACTTTACAGCTTCTGGAGAATATAAAGCTCCACCACTTTCCCTTTTAAACAAAAATAGTGACAAGGTTGTAACAGGAGATATAAAAGCAAATTCAGTAATCATAAAAAGAACTTTGGCAAACTTTGGAATCGATGTAGAGATGGATGAAGTTACAGTTGGTCCAACCGTAACAAGATATTCTCTAAAGCCCGCTCAAGGTGTCAGACTTTCAAAGATCAGTGCTCTTTCAAATGAACTTCGCCTTGCACTGGCAGCAAAAGCTATTCGTATTGAAGCTCCAATTCCTGGACAATCTTTAGTTGGTGTTGAAATTCCAAACCAAGTAAAAGCCTTGGTTGATATCAGAAGCCTTCTTTCAAATGACGCTTTTCAAAAAAATCCAAAACCTTTGACAGTTGCTCTTGGTAAGAGCGTTTCAGGAAAGGCGCACTATGCAAACATCGCGAAAATGCCACACCTTATTATCGCCGGAGCCACTGGTGCTGGTAAATCTGTTGCTGTTCACGCGCTTATCAGTTCTCTTCTCTACCGAAATGGACCAGAAAACCTAAGATTTATTATGGTTGATCCGAAAAGAGTTGAGCTTACTTTATACAACAACATTCCTCACCTTTTAACTCCAGTTATAACAGAGCCGAAGAAGGCAATAATCTCTTTGAAATGGGCTGTCGGAGAAATGGAAAGAAGATACGATATTTTAGAAGGTCATGCTGTAAGAGACATAGAGTCATATAACAAAAAGAAAGAAAAGGATTCAGAAATGGAAAATATGCCTTATATTGTTGTTATTATCGACGAGCTTGCTGATATTATGATGAGCTACCCAAGAGAGCTCGAAGCTGGAATCGTAAGACTGGCACAAATGTCTCGAGCTGTTGGTATTCACCTTATACTTTCAACCCAAAGACCTTCTGTAAACGTTATTACGGGACTTATTAAAGCAAACGTTCCGGCTAGAATTGCTCTTCAAGTATCTTCTCAGATAGATTCACGAACGATTCTCGACAGCGCTGGCGCAGAAAAACTTCTTGGTGCTGGAGACATGCTCTACTCTTCTGGAGATATGAATCAACCAGAAAGAATTCAATGTGCTTTTATTTCAGAAGAAGAAGTTAAGAAAGTTGCTGGATATTTGAAAAATCAATACAAAGACGAACTTCCAGATGATATAAACCTAAGCGAAGTTAGCACAAACCGAGAATCAACGATATTTGATAGTGGAGATTTAAGCGACGGAGATCAAGATGACCTGTTTAACGAAGCAAAAGCTATTGTTATAAGCAGCAAAAAAGCTTCAACATCCTATCTTCAAAGAAGACTAAAGATTGGATATTCTAGAGCAGCCAGACTAATAGACGAACTCGAACAAGCTGGAATTGTCGGAGAGGCAAACGGATCGAAACCAAGAGAGATTTTAGTAAATAACGACGGCGGTGATACATCGGAAAATTATGAAGAAGATACTGACAAAAATTTTAACGACAGCGAAGAAGAAGACTCTTATTAAAATCATTAACCGAAGTCTGATTTTTGTATTCTTCTCTTTTATTGTTATATATGCGGTTTTAAATACGCGTTTGATTTCTCGCGGAATAAATCTTGTTGTTTTGGGAATAGAAAATGGCAATATTTACAACGACGGAACTCTACCGATTGAAGGAAACGCCAAAAGAGCAAAACATGTTTTGGTGAACGGAAGAGAGATAAATGTTAACCAAAGCGGTGATTTTACAGACATGTTGGTCTTGCTTCCTGGATATAATATAATAACAATAAGCGCCGAAGATAAATTTGGTAAAGTTACCCAAAAAAAATTCGACATTGTTAGAAAAAACGAGATTATCAATTTAGAGGGCTAATAAGCTCAGAATATATTTTATGGCACTAGCAAAAAAGAAAAGTAAACCTACAAAAAAGGTTGAAGAACGTGGAGATTCTGAAACTTCTTCAAAAAATGTTTTAGAAACAATTAAAATGATTCAAACAAAATTCGGAGAAGGATCTATTATGAAAATGGGAGATACTCCGAAAGTTGCTATCGATGTAATTCCGACTGGATCACTTGGACTAGACGCGGCTCTTGGTATTGGCGGCGTTCCGAGAGGAAGAATTATTGAAATATTTGGACCAGAATCTTCTGGAAAAACAACTCTCTCTCTTCATGTTATCGCAGAAGCTCAGAAAAAAGGCGGGATTTGTGCATTTATCGACGCTGAACACGCGATGGATCCTGACTACGCAGCAAAACTTGGTGTAAATATTGACGAACTTTTGATTTCTCAACCAGACACAGGAGAACAGGCTCTTGAAATTGCTGAAAGCTTGGTTAGGTCTGGAAGTATCGATGTTATCGTGATCGACTCTGTTGCAGCCCTAACACCAAAAGACGAAATCGAAGGAGATATGGGCGCTCACCATGTTGGTAAACAAGCAAGACTGATGTCTCAAGCTCTTCGAAAACTGACCGCTCTAATGTCAAAAACAAAAACTGTTGTTATATTCATCAACCAAATCAGAATGCAAATCGGTGTAATGTTTGGAAATCCTGAAACAACAACTGGAGGAAAGGCTTTGAAATTCTACTCTTCTGTTCGAATGGACATCAGAAAAATCGCACAAATTAAAAAAGGTGAAGAAGTTGTTGGTTCTCGAACAAGAGTGAAAGTTGTAAAGAATAAAGTTGCGGCACCTTTCAAACAAACTGAATTCGATATTATCTACAACGAAGGTATTTCTCTTGAAGGTGAAATACTTGCGCTTGGAGAAAGTATGGGTATTATAAAAAAGTCTGGAGCTTCATATAGCTATTTACCTGGAAAAGACGAAAAAGCAGAAATAAAACTAGGAAGAGGTTATGACGCAACAAGACAAATATTAAAAGATAAAGAATTCAAGAAGACTCGCGATGAGATTCTAAAAGAAATTAAAGCGGGGCTTAAAAACCTATAATATGCTTGATTACAACGAAATACGAGAGCGAAAAATTATAATTTTTGAAGGAGAACCATATGAAGTTGTTTCTTCTCATGTTTTTAGAAAACAACAAAGAAAACCAGTAAACGCAACCAAACTAAAAAATCTTGTTTCTGGAAGAGTTGTAGAATATTCATTTCACGTTTCAGAAAAAGCAGAAGAAGCTGATATAAGTAAACGCCCTGCTAAATATATTTTTGAAAAACGAGGAGAATTTTGTTTTACAGATCCAAATAATCCAAAAGATAGATTTTTCTTAGGACTCGATGTTTTGGGCGACTCAATGAAATGGGTAAAAGAAAATAGTGAAGTTTCTCTAAAAATTTTCACAGACAAAGAAGGTGAAGAAAAAATTGTTGGGGTTGATGTTCCAAACAAAGTTTCCCTTTTAGTTAAAGAAGCTCCGCCAAATATCAAAGGAGATACTGCAACTGGAGGAAATAAAGTTATTGAACTTGAAACCGGTGCAAATATAACAGCCCCAATGTTCATAAATGTTGGTGATAAAGTTATAGTAAACACAGAAACAGGACAATACGTAGAAAGAGATAATAGTTAATAAAACGATGAAGGCCCCGCAGCTTTGCTGCGGGGCTTTCGTTCTTAGCCGGTTATGGCAAGTGTTACCACTTTAGTCTCTTCTTCCTTTGGCTCGACTGGCTCCGTATTGTGTTCCAACACGTCTTTGGTTAAACCTAGGACCTCTTCACAGAAGTTTCCAGAACTCACAGACTCGACGTTACCCCAACGAACAGAGTTGTCGTGCTGAATTCTGACAGAGACCCTGATCGTATCCAGAGATTCCCTGGTTAAAACCACACCAACCACTAGATCCAAACATTCACCACTATGGTCCATGTAGTCGTGACGAATTCCTTCATTGCTCACAAGCCTAATCAGGCTGTCGACGAAAGATGTATCTTCGAAAGCTTTTCTCATAACCTGAAGCTGGACACGATTGTATGCTTCTGAATAGCCATAATCACGCTCATTGAAACCGATCATAAGCTTAAGCGTGACAGGCTTATCAGAGAATACCGACGAAAACTTATCCTTTATAAGAGAAATCCAGCATGACTGAATGAAATCATCTAGAATATGCATGTAAGTAAGTATTACCGGATAACGACTCCAAGATGGGAACTTGTAGTTTTTTTTATGCAATTCTTGCTTTTGTTCACGAATAATCCTTTCTGCTTGAGGTTTGGCAATAGACATGATGGAGGTATTTTATGGGCGAAGCCCGGGTTTAGAAAGGTCAAAAATCCTTTTAAAATTTACAGGAATACTCTAAAAAGGTCAATCAAAAAACCAGCTGAAACTTCAGCTGGTTTTTTGATTATCGTACTACGAATGGGAGAAGTCCCATTATACGTGCTCTTTTTATTGCATTTACCAAGTTTCTTTGATTCTTTGCAGTAAGACCATTTCTCTTTCGAGAGATAATTCTTCCACTTGGATTTATAAATTGTTTTAGAACAGCAACGTCTTTGTAGTCAATATGTTTGATATTATTTGATGAAAAAAAATCTTGCATATAACTTTTATTTTAATTTTAGAATGGTATATCTTCTGGATTTATATCGTCTTCGTCTGGATACTCAATAGTGTCTAGATCTGGTGCTTTTGGAGCTTCTTCAGAATTATTTTTAGAAGAAGCAGAAGAAGATCCTGAATCAGATGAAGATCGTGAACCAAATTGAACATTGTCAGCGATAATCTCTGTTCTATAATTTTTCTTTCCGTCAGACTCCCAACTTCTTGTTTGAAGTCTTCCTTCAATCATTAAATTATTTCCCTTCTTCATGTATTGAGCGACAGTTTCTGCCTGTCGACCAAAAACAACTACATTGTGATATTCTGTTGATTCTTTTTTAGAACCATCTTTATCCTTCCACACTCTATTTGTGGCAACACTAAAATTAGTAACCTTCATACCCGTTGGAAGAGATTTCATCTCAGGGTCACGGGTTAAATTCCCTATAAGCATTACTTTATTTAAATACATATTACTATTTTAAACAAAAGTAATTTTTATTACAAGGCGGCATCTTCTTCGATAAGTTCATCGATTTTCTTGTCTACAGCTTCTTCATCCATTGGAGCTTCAGAAGACTCTGGACTAGAACTTTCTTCGCTTGAAGATCTTCGATTTCCCTTTACAAGTTTTGGTGTAGAGATTGTGTTTTCTCTAACTGTCTTGATAACAATGTATCGGAGAACCGACAAAGTGTTGTCAGCCATTTTGTTTATCTCAGCAATCATTGAAGGATCTAATTCAAATTTTACCCAACCAAAATATGCTGACGTAAATCTAACATTTTTGTTTTCAATTTCTTTTGTCATCTCATAAGCAAGCTTAATAAGATTTGGATATTCGTCTGAAATTATGATTCCACCCAAAGAAGTTATTTTTTCTTTGATTGCACCAACTTGTTTCGCAACTTCTTCTTCAGAAATTGTTGGAATAAGGTTGTAACCAATTTCGTAAATTGTTTTATCTGTTTTTGACATTTTTAAAATAAAATTAGGCCTTTCGGGCCCTTTTAATAATTTTGCCAATATGGCAAATAGTGGCTTATTTCGGACCAAGGGATACCAGCACGGTGGCAGCATCCAATAAGCTACGAGAAAGATATTATCAATAAAACCAGGTTTAGGCAAGCCATATAAAAAAGAAAAGCCCGAGCTTTTCTCGCTCGAGCTTCTGTGTTCCTGTGGGCGCAGGACTCACGTCCTGCGCCCCCATAGAACCGTATCTTCCCTAAGAACCGCCAGATCTGCGTTTTTCGAGAAACGGCTTGCCGTTTAACGTTCTTAGATACTTTCGTGACACCCTAACTAATGATCTGAAAGACCAGTAGCGTTCCCGCCCAAGAGTTAGAATGTAGGGGTTTACCCAAGGCTATGTTTTAGGATCCCTCCGTCTCTGCCATAACCCTCATGTACTAAGAAGATACCACCGCCTTAAATTATAGCATATTCAACAAATAAGTCAAGTAATATTTACCTACTTCCCCGAAGAAGGAAGCTCAATAACAGGCTTTGGGCAAGGATCTAGAACAAAGGTTTTTGAAGCGCTGTTGTCTTGTGAGTTTGTATCAT
>CAZOPP010000021.1:0-9174 GCA_964581875.1 uncultured Candidatus Saccharibacteria bacterium | reverse complement strand
TATGTTTGAAAAATTCTGTTTGGTTTTCACCGTATCCGCTTGAGCATTTGTTTATGAATATTAAAAAAGATATGGGGCTCGGCGACGAGATGATAATTTTAGTCACTCAATACATCGACCCAATTTCTGAAGAAAAGTTGTTAGAAGTTTTTAAGGGGTAAAAAAGAAGAAGAGCGCCTTACGGGGCGCTCTTTCAAAGATGAGAAGCAGGTATTACTTGCCCCACAGCCAAGTATAGTCTGGCAGCTGATAGCAATCAACCAAACCTTCGACAGGCTCGGATTGCTTTTTCAAGTCATTCAACAAGAACTTTGACACTTCACAAGTAATCACGACTCCATGCTCTTCCTCCCATGTACGTTCAACGGCAGTAGCCGAATCAGTATAGCGAGAGAACATCTTCATCGTGAATACTTCACCAATAGGTATTTCTTTTGGAAAACCTTTGACATTACAACGCACTTGTTGAATACCGGGCGTTGATTCCTTGGTACGGAAAATCAGTATGATTTTCATGCTTAATGGTTTTGTGCCAAATTTCGTCGGCGGTTTGTACTAGTTTGTCATTTTGAATTATATCATATTATAAATATTTGTCAACTAAAACAAAAAGCCCGTCGAAACGGGCCTTCCACTCAGGGTAAAAAAAACATGTGGATAACCTTGACTTTTAACAAAAAAACTGATATGTTATAGGTATTAAGACGAAAAGGGACCCAAACGGTTAATTACCTAAGGGGCCCTTTTCATTTTTATACTCAATTTTTGCTCTCACATCTGGACTCTCAAGTGAGTCAAAATATTGACCTCCTATTGACTTGTACAAGGATGAAGCGAATTTTTTGTTTGGGAACAAAACCATTCTTAGTCGATTTTCTTCTATTAAAAAATCAACCATTGTTTTATAGTCTCCATCTCCAGATACTAGAACAATTTTATTAAAATCTTCTTTCTTATAAATTCTTTTCATTATAGAGAAAATAATATCTGAATCGACATTACCTTTCTTTTTGCCCAGCATTAGAGAATTATGCTCCCTAAACATAACAATGAATCCAGCTGATTGTAACTGTTCATATAATTCTTGTTGTTCTTCAATTAGGTATCCTAAATAGTAGTATGCTTTTTCAACTCCGTATTTATCTCTAAGGTAAATACGAAAACGAACAGGATCAACATTCCAACGCGGGTCACTTTTTGAAGTACCCATATATAAATTTTGTCCATCTATATATGCAATGTTTTTAGAGCTTAAATCCATATTTAGTATATTAACACAATTTACCTCTCCAAAAACACTCTTGCGAGTTGGATGTCAAAATATGAAGCGTCTTTTAGTTTGTTTTTTATCGGAGACAGATTGAGTTCGCCGGTTTTGTCATATTCTTTTTGGAAAGTTTTTAAAATATCTTTAAACTTTTTTGATTTTGGACAAAGATGCAGAACTTCTTCTTTTTGAATCTTCCCTTCCATCACAAGTCGCTCGATATGCGAAACGACAGTTTCTTTTGTTAGTCCGCGATCTACTGCGACCTCATCAATATTTTTTCCTTCAAGTAAAAGCACGCGAGTTTTTTCAAACGTGCTTGTTTTTTCTTGCTCTTTCTTTCTCGCTTCTTTGTCTATCTTTTGAAGCGAACCTTCTGCGCGAACGATAAAATCATCGTGAGATTTTTTTAATTCTTCTTCAGTTTTTTTATTTAAATAACTTTCTATTTGATCAGACTTTTGTCTTAACTTTTTATCAAAATCAAGAATCTTTGGATGAACCATCAAGGCTTGAGAGTTAAACCCGAGAAGCTTCAAGCCGTCCAAACTCCGAACACGTGAAAGCGCTACATAACCCTGACCAAACTCAAATGCTTTTCCCAAATCGATCTCTGCGGCGTCGAGCGACATTCCCTGACTTTTGTGAACCGTGATAGCCCAAGCAAGCCGAAGCGGAATCTGAGAAATACTCGCAAGAACCTTGTCGCCATCTTCAATATTCCAAGAAGTCGGCTCGATGGTAATCTCTTTGCCTTTGTTTGTGATGATTATGGGGTGACCTTCTTCGTTAAAGTCGATAACTTCACCGAGTGTACCGTTTACATACCCTGCTTCAAAATTATTTTTTGTGCACATAACAACAGCGCCAATCTTGAGGCACAAATTTTCTGGCGAAAGACAACTTTCTTTTAGTCTGGTCACGTGGTTGGCTTTTCCTTTTGAAATCATTTCAAAGTATTCTTCGTCGCCGTCGATTTTTTCAAGCTCTTTGTTATTTATTTCATCTACATCTTTGTTGTGAGTGTAGAGTTTTGTTGATTTTATAACATCTTCAAATTCAACTTCGAGCCTGTCGCGAAGCTCTTCAAACTCTTCTTCAATGTCACCCGAGCGAATTCTACCCAAAATAGACAAAAGTGAATCATCGTCTTGGCGGTGTTGCTCTGTGATGTATAAAATAAGAGGATTTAATTCTTTCCAAGAAACTGATTCAAAAGCAAACTTAACTTCCTCGCCACGAGAAACAACTGGCGGAAGCTGGAAAAAATCTCCAACAAAAACAATTTGAAGTCCGCCAAAAGGTAGTTCGTTTCTTTTAAAAGCTTTGCAAACCTTGTTGACCGAATCGAGAAGTCCAGCAGAGAGCATTGAAATTTCGTCGATAACAAGAACTTTTGTTTTATCAAACCTATTCCACAAATATTTTTTACTTTCGATTTCGTCGATATCCCAGTCTGTCAGATTTTGTTTTGCGCCAATTCCCGACCACGAGTGGATGGTCACGCCACCAATATGAGTTGCAGCAATACCGGTCGAAGCTGTAACCGCCACGGAAATATCGTGATCTTCAAGATAGTCGATGTATTGATTTAAAACATATGTTTTTCCAGCACCCGGCGCACCAGTAAGAAAAACATTTGCCCCAGTTTTGAGAATTTTTAGAGCATCTGATTGGGTCATATGTTTTTAATTTTAACATATAAAAATGAAAGATTTTTATAAATTTCAAACAAGAAAACCCCGTAATGTACGGGGTCGTCATGATTTGTGTTTCATTGCTCTAACTTTCCAAAAACCGAACAATGATACAATCGCTGAGGCAACCTGAAAGTCCGCGAAAAATTCTTGGTCTTTCTGATAACCAACATACGATGCAGCAATATGGGCAATACAGTAAGCAACCCATCCGAACTGTTGTCTATGGTGTGTGAGAAGATAAGTCCCCACAACAAGACCGATAGAAGCAATGGTTTCGAACACTGTGAGTTTACCAGAGAAGGCAAACCAAGTGAAAAAAACCATAACTACAACAATCACAAGATAGATCATTCTTTCTGTTTTGTAACCCTTCCATTTCTCAGGAAAAGCTCCGTAGCCCATAAGTACAACAAGTCCTACCTCTAATACTGTAAAGACGTAAAGATTCAAGAGAAAGAAGTAGAAAAACCCGACGGATGCCCCTAAGGCCCCAACGAACCAGCCAAACTTCTTATCTATCAAAACCCCGAGCTTTCCAGCAAAAAAGAGTAAGGAAATACTGATTTCGAGAATTGTTAGCAGTATCATTTCCTTGTGCTTTTTCGTTTTAATTATATCACATACAATAATTTTGTCAATAAATGCCAATAAACCACTTTGACGCTTAAAATATATCGTAAAGAAATTTATTTAATTTGCTTTAGAAAGTGATGCTGTTTGAGCCCTAAAAAGAAGTGTATATACACTTCTTTTTAGGGCGAGTTCATCACTTTCTTAGCTAAAATTGAATAAATTTTAGATATATTTTTCTGCGTCTTGAACTTTTGTTTCTTTTCCTTCAAGGGAAAAGAAAATAAGAAATATTAAAAAATAGAAAAGCCCCATAAGGGGCTTTTACTATCGTTTTGACCACTGCTTTCTCTTTCTCGCAGCTTGAGCCAAACCTGCCTTTCTTCTTTCTTTTGATCTTGGGTCTCTTTTTAGGAAACCAAGTTTTTTCATTGGACTTCGAAGTGATTCATCGAACTTTACAAGCGCTCTTGTGATACCATGTCTTATCGCATCTGCTTGTCCGTTAATTCCTCCACCAGTAACCATCACAGAAACTGCAAAAGATTTTGGCGCTTCTTGATTATCGAAAGGATCAGTAACAACTTTTCGTAGGTTGTCTACCGGGAAGTATTCGTTCAATTCTTTGTCGTTTATAACAAAAGATGTTTTTGACGCAGCAGAAATACGAACACGAGCTGTCGCTGTCTTTCTTCGTCCCACCGCTTCGAAATATTTTTCTTTTGTTTTCGCTGTTGCCATGTTATTCGTTAATTATTAGATTCTTCATTAGTTTTGCTCGTAATTTGTTTGCTGGAAGCATTCCGTGTACTGCATTTCTTAAAACTTCTCCGTAACCTTTCTTTTCTATCAGTTTTGAAAGTGTATCAAACTTTAGACCTCCTGGATAACCTGAATATCTCTCGTATTCTTTTTCTTCAAGTTTTTTTGGATCTATTGAAAGTTTTGACGCATTAGAAACAACAACTGTATTTCCAGCTATTTTGTGCTTTTCAAAATCAGGAGTGTTTTTACCCATCAAGATAGTAGCTATCTCACTAGATATTCTTCCGATTTTTTTATTTTCTGCATCAATTTTATATTCCATAAAAGTCTAATTAGTATACTTATTTAACAAATTCAATCAATGCCATCGGCGCTGCGTCACCAGCTCTTGGAGGAAGCTTCATAATTCTTGTGTATCCTCCAGCTACGCCTTTAAACTTTGGAGCAATTTCATCAACAAGCTTTTTTGTTTCAGGCGCTCGGTTTATAAGTCGTGACATGATAACTCTTTTTGCGTTTACATCGCCAGCCAAAGCTCTTGTGATAAGTTTTTCAACCATTGGACGAATTTCTTTAGCTTTTGCTTCTGTTGTTCTGATTCTTCCGTGGACAATAAGAGACAACACCAAAGACTTAAGAAGTGCGCTTCTTACCTTTGTTTTTCTACCGAATTTTCTATTGTGATTTCCGTGTCTCATATTTTTATATTAATTATTTGATTACTTTAGCAGAATTCCAAAATTACTCAAGGCCCTCTTAATTTCTTGGATTCCCTTCTCTCCCATTCCTTCAAGTTCTAAAAGATCTGATTCACTCTTTCTAGCAATACCTCCAACTGTTCTGATTTTGCCGTTTACTAGAGAGTTTAGTGTTCTTGTAGAAAGATTTAGGTCTTCGATTCGAGTTTTCATTATTTCTTTCTCTTCATCTTCACCTGATTCTTTTGATTCTTCTTGAACATCTTCAACTTCTTTTTGAACAGCTTCGATAATAGCTTCTGGCTTTTCATCAAGACCTTTGAAGTCGTGAATTGCTTGAAGTTGAACGATCATTGTTTCGATTGATTTTTCAACAGCTTCTCTTGGTGAATATGTTCCGTCAGTTTCAACTGTGATGATAAGTCTGTTGTAGTTTGTAGAGTCACCAACACGCATGTTTTCTACATCGTATGCAACTCGTCTTATAGGTGTGAAGATTGCGTCTAGTGCAATGTGTCCGATTTCCATTTTTTCTTTTTGGATTTCGTCTTTTGAAACATATCCAAGTCCTTTTTGGATTGTCATTTCGATTTCAAGATCATTTTTTCCTGTAACTTCGCAAATGTATTGATCTGGAGTAAGAACTTCAACTTGTCCTGTTGATTTGATATCAGAAGCAAAAACTTCTTTTGGTCCTTTTACTTTCAAACTAACAACTTGAGATTCGTCTGTTAGAAGTTTAAATCTAATCTTCTTTAGATTCAAAATTATGTTGATCACATCTTCTTTAACTCCATCCATTGTTGCAAACTCGTGGTCTGCACCAGAAATCTTGATAGAAGTTATCGACGCTCCTGGAAGCGATGAAAGAATAATTCTTCTTAAAGAATTACCGAGCGTATGACCGTAACCTGGATATAGATTGTCGATCTCATATATTCCCTTGTTTCCCTCTTCTTTAACAAGACGAGGCTTTGACGGTAAGATGATATTTGTATCAATCATAAATAACTTAGCTAATAATAATAAGTTAACAAAAATTTAATTAACGACTGTAGAATTCAAGAACGGTATTAAAGTCTAGAAACGCGTCTTCTTTCTTTGGTTTTCCTTTTACTTCTGCTTCAAGCTTTGCAGTACTTAGAGAAAGCCATGCAGGAACTTGGAATTTTTCAAGCTTTTTGTCTACATCTTGAAAAAGAACTGATGATTTACTTCCTTCTCGGACGGCAATCTTGTCTCCAACTTTCAATCTGTAAGATGGAACGTTTGTTTTACTTCCGTTTACCAAAAAGTGACCATGAGAAGCCATTTGACGAGCAAGTCGTCGTGTAGAAGCCAATCCCAATCGATATATTGTGTTATCTAATCTTGTTTCAAGGAGTTCGTATAGTTTTTCTGAAGCAACCGATCCTTTTGAACTTGTAGCTTCATCTACATAGTTTTCAAGTTGCTTTTCTGTAACACCATATGAGAAACGAATTTTTTGCTTTTCGTTTAGTTGTTGTCCGTATTCAGAAAGTTGTTTTCTTGGTCCCTTTTTAGAAAATTTTGATTTCTTTCCTTCAGACACCATAAATTTCTGTGTTTGACATTGATCAAACACACCACTTCCTAGACGTCGACAAATTTTGTATTTTGGTCCTATTATCATAATGACTGGGTATTAATAAATTTTAAACTCTTCTTGGTTTCTTAGCTTTTGGTCCGTTAAAAGGAATTGGAGTCGTATCTTTGATTGAATTAAGCTCAATACCTCGTGACATGAAAGCTCTGATTGCAGACTCACGTCCAGTACCAACACCTTTTACAACAACATCTGCTTCTTTAACACCAATAGCTTCAGCTTTTTCACCAATCAGGTCACCAACTTTTGCCGCAGCAAAAGGAGTTCCCTTTTTAGCTCCACGAAAACCAAGCGCTCCAGAAGAAGACCAGAAAACAACATTACCCTTTTTATCAGAGAAAGAAACTTTTGTGTTATTAAATGTTGCTTCAACAAAAAGCACGCCTTCTGCAAGCTTTCTTTTTGAAGTCTTAGCAAGAGCTCTGTTTTTAAGCTCTTTGTTAACACCTCCTGCTTTTGTTTTTATAATTCTTTTCTTTCCCATATATTATGTCTTACTTGCGATAACTCTACCTGATCCCATTGTCTTTCTAACGTTTCCTCTAACAGTTCTTGAGTTTGTTTTTGTTCTTTGACCTCTAACTGGAAGACCTCGCGAATGTCTTGAACCTTTATACGATCCAATATCTTTCAATCTTTTTACATTTCCCGATACTGTTCTCTTTAGGTTTCCTTCTATTGTGAAGTTATCTTCTATAATCTTTCTAATATTGTTTTCCTCGTCTGTAGTTAAATCTTTAGAAAGTTTTCCGTATTCAACTTTTGCTTCATCAAGAATTTTGTGAGCACGTGAACGACCGATACCGTAAATAACTGTTAAAGCCATTTCGATTCGTTTGTTGTCTGGAATTGTGATACCTGAGATTCTCATAATTTAGATAAAAGTCTTTATAAAATAAAATTAACCTTGTCGAGCTTTTCGGCGAGGATTTTTTTTGTTAATTCTGTATATTCGTCCGTTTCTTTTGACGATTTGATCTCCTTGTGCGAGATCTTTTTTCTTGATAGAAGTCTTAATTTTCATGAAAATTTTAACCTTTTTTGAACCTAAACTAACGGCGGTCAACCTATTAGTAACAATTCGGTATATTAACTTATAAGCTAAAAAAAAGCAAGTATTATGCTTAATATCTTACATTCTACGTGCTATTCTTCCCTTTCCGCCGTATGGATCTATAATAACTTCGACTTTATCTCCAATAAGAACTTTAATCTTAAATTTCCGCATTTTGCCTGATAAATAGGCAATCATCGGTTCATCTTGGCCATCGAGAATAACTCGAAACATTGTATTTGGCAAAGATTCTATAACCGTGCCTATTGATTTTTGTTCTTGTTTTTGATTCATTGTAAGAGTTATAGAATCTTAACAGAATAACCGCTTTCAGTCAAATTATTTAACTGAAAGCGTGTTTGTAATGGTTATTCTCTCAATATCTGTTGGAACTGTTGTTTTCCAGATTGGCTTTATAAAGAGTTCTGCTTTTTCAATACTCTTAAATTCAGATATTACTGCTTGGAATCTTCTTTCTTTTATACCAAGTAAAACTGTCTTGATAGCCTGTTCGTCGATTTCCCAAATTATTTCTGTGTTACCTTTTACAGAAAGACTTATTGAGTCAACACTTTCTGGGTCGATTTCGTCTGCAGACATAAGTGACACTGAAATATTTTCCAAGTCTTTTATCATCACTTTGTTTTTATCAAAATCTCCAACAGCCTCCTTCACAAGTTCTCTTGTTAGATTCTCTTCTTTAAAAATAAATGCGTGAAGATCTGCCTTTTGAACAAGTTCTGTCTTTCCATCTTCTGAAACAGCTTCTGGACTTTCTTTTTCCAAAATCACAGCGTCGTCATAGATTATAAAACCTTCTGGAAGTTCAGCTCTAGCTTCCGCCAAAAGACTTTCTTTTAATTTATTTTCAAGATTTTCATAATTTTCTTTTTCTTCCTCAGAAGAAAGTGCAAAAGTCTCACCTTTAAATCCTCCTGAAATTTCACTTACAGATTTTGCGTAAATCGTATCGTATTTGGGTCCACCTTTAAATCCAAATATTTTAAAATCTGCTTCTGATTTGTTGTATTCTTCACCGGCTTCGTCTGCATAAATATCAACGTCGATAGAACCAGCGACTTTTTTGCCATCGACTGTTTTTTGTCCAGGAACAGTTACTGCTTTTACTGTTTTGTAGATTTTACCGTCGTCTGTTACAAGACGAGTGTCAATCAAGAGATTTTGTGAAGCAGCGCCGTGGTTGTTAAATATTCTAACTTTTCCTTCCGCCTTTCTTTCAACATATTTCTTTTCTGTATTTTCAACACTGATAGATTCTTCGCCGGAAAGAGTCACAACATCGAAAGCCAATGCTTTGCTTCCTAAAGGATCTTTGTTTGCGACAACAAGTCGGTTTACATCTAGGTTACCTTTTCGTGGAGTGATTACAACTTTTGCGTTTGAAAAGAAAAACGACAACGCAAAAACAAGAGCAAGTATGCAAAGTATTGCAACATACCAAATAGCTTTTCCGCCACCAGATCTTTTTTCGT
>CAZOPP010000020.1:0-9319 GCA_964581875.1 uncultured Candidatus Saccharibacteria bacterium | reverse complement strand
TTCCGATGATTCACACGGGATGAATAGAACAGAGGTTCAGTGTCGCAATTGTGGTGCACACTTAGGACACGTGTTTAGCGACGGACCAAAAGACACAACTGGTGAAAGATATTGTATAAACTCTTGTTCATTAGATTTTAAGAAGGATAATTAAAAATATATGAAAATAATACCAAAGACAGAAAAGCTAACAGTTAAAGACGCAGAAAAATTTATTGAATTTTTAAATAAAGAATATTTTAAATTACATAAAAAATACGAGGATTTTTTTTGGGTTTCTTATATGGGCGATCATTCTGTAGACGAAAAATTTACTAAATCTAAAAAAGAACTTGATAAATTTAAAGCCAATACAGAACTTTCTAGAAAAGTTGATGAGTGTATTAAAATTGTGCCAGTTAAATTAAAAGAAAGATTCTTGCTTTGGAAAAGATTTTTTAGTGTATATCAAACCCCAAAAGATCTACTTGAGCTAAAAGACAGAATAATCAAATTAGAGTCCAAGATGAAAAAAGACCAGAGTGAATTTCCTTATGGTTACAAAGACCCAAAAACAGGAAAATTTATCCCTGCTTCAAATGGTAAGCTCAGACTTATGGTTGGTATTGAAGACGATGAGAGTACTAGAAAAGCCGCTTATGAATCATTGCAAGAAAGTGCCCCAGCTTTCGTTGATGATTATCTTACATATGTTTCTCTCATGAACGAGTTTGCTAAAAAACTTGGTTTTGAAGACTTTTATGCATACAAGGTTTTTGTTGAAGAAGGGATGACAAAGAAAGAATTATTTGAAATTTTCGATAAAATTTTTGATAAAACTAAATCTGCGTTTGTGGAGGTTGTAAAAATTGCGGAAGGTAATCCAAAAATGAAAAAACCTTGGAACTTCTCATATATGATTTCTGCGGATTTTGAAAAAGAAGAAGATCCATATTTTCAGTTTGATACGGCTTTAGATGTCTGGACTAAAACCTTTGCCAATCTGGGAGTTGATTTTCGCGGAAGTAAAATAAAATTAGATTTATTGGACAGAAAAGGTAAATATTCAAATGGTTTTTGCCACTGGCCAGAAATTATTAGATTTGATGGAAATAAAAGATTAACAGGGCAGGCTAATTTCACCTGTAATCTAGTTCCTGGAACTATCGGTGCCGGTGAAGATGGAATCCACACCCTGTTCCACGAAGGTGGACATGCTGCTCATTATTTAAATTCTGATATGAGAGATGCTTGCGTAAATCACGAATATCCACCAAGTTCAACAGCTTGGGCAGAAACACAAAGTATGTTTATGGATACTATCTTTTCGAGTATTGAATGGAAAACAAAATATGCTAAAAACAAAGATGGTAAAAATTACCCTTTTGATTTGTTCGAAAGGAAATTAGAAAAACTTCATGCATTTTCACCTCTTCGTATGATGGGAATTATGAGTGTTATGTATTTTGAAAAGGAGATTTACGAGACAAAAAATTTAACAAAAGAAAAAGTTATTAAAATAGCCAAGAGTGTGAGAAATAAATTTTCCGCGTTTAAACATAACTCTGTCATGCTTTTAAACGTTCCCCATATTTATTCTTGGGAAAGTACTTGTTCATACCACGGATATGGTTTGGCAGAACTTGCTTTAAGTCAATGGAGAGAATATTTTTTTAAAAAATATGGATACATTGTAGATAATAAAAATGTTGGAAAGGAAATGTTAAAAGTTTGGAAGCTTGCTTCATCAAAAACTTTCCCAGAATTTGTAAAAATGGCAACAGGTAAAAAATTGTCTTCTGATTCATTTATTCGATCTACAACAAAAAGCAAAAAAGAAGTAATTAAAATAGCTAAAGAAAGAATAGAAAAACAAAAAACTATAAAAACTAAAAATACTAATGATATTGGTGCCAAGATCGAGCTTGTTCACGGTAAAGAAAAAATAGCAGATAATTCAAAGGGTTTTGATTTGATGGTTAAAAAGTATAATGCTTGGTTGTCTAAACAAGGATAAAACACCAGAGCTCTGAATTTCAGAGCTCTAAATGTTTTTGCATATAAAAGAAAGGTCGGCGCCATAGAATCCAAAATATTTTCCTCGTTTTTCTAAATCAAATACTCCTTGAAATATCTGAATCATTTCGGGTTCTTTATCTTCTTCTATTTTATAAAGAACAATAATATTTTTTGGAAATCTGTAAAACTCCCATTTGCCAATACCAATCTTTTCGATTGGTATACACCTTATGTATCCAATCTTTTCCATGGTTGCTTTTTAATAATTATAACTCAATAAAAAATAAAAGACCCAGATATTATCTGGGCCCCTCATCTTGGTACTACCTGTAGCCCGTAATGTAGGCGTTGGCAACAATCTCACTTTCACGAATAAGTCCTTGGACGATTATTGCGATCATGTCATTGAGCTGCTTGTCTGTACAGCGATTTAATTGTTCATATCGGACATAGAGGTTGATTTTTCTTCTAGAGCTTTTTATCCAACCAATTTTCCACCTCCTATCCTTTGGATCAAGAAGATTGTTTTCTGGTAGGGTGTACCCATGTGCCATTTTTTTATTTTTTTCTTAGATTACCTTAATAAATTAACCTTGTAAAGCTATGTTATAATAAACATATGAAAAAAGATGAATCTGTGTTTCTTGATGAATATAAGCGTTTAAATAAGGCTCAAAAGGAAGCTGTGGACTTTATCGAAGGTCCTGTGATGGTTGTGGCTGGTCCGGGAACAGGGAAGACTCAAATCCTGTCTCTTAGAATCGCAAATATTTTGCGTCAAACAGATGTTGCTCCAGAAAACATTTTGGCTCTGACTTTTACAGAGTCCGGCGTGGCGAGTATGCGAAAAAGACTTTCTAAGATAATAGGTTCTTCTGCGTATTCTGTTGTGATAAAAACATTCCACGGATTTTCAAACGACGTGATAAAAAGTAATCCAGAAAATTTCCCTAGAATTATCGGTTCAAAAAATATAACTGAAAGCACACAAATTTCTTTGATTGAAGAAGTTATAATAAACACAAAACTTGATCTTCTAAAACCTTTTGGTGACACACTTTATTACACGAAAGCTATAAATTCAGCGATAAGTGATTTAAAAAGAGAAGGTGTTTCTCCAGAAAATTTTGATAATATTGTTTTCAGTTCACAACGGGATTTTGAAGAAATTTCTGATCTGTATTATGAGAAAGGTGCGCACAAAGGAAAAATGCGCGGTCAATACAAAGACTTAAAAAAGCAAATAGAAAAAAACAGAGAGCTGGCTTTGGTTTACAAAAACTACGAAGAAAAGCTTGTTGAACGAAAACAATACGACTACAACGATATGATAATGGAAGTTCTAAAAGCGATGAGAGAAGACGGCGATTTGCTTTTGCGACTTCAAGAAAATCATCAGTATATTTTGGTGGACGAACATCAAGATACAAACAATGCGCAAAATAAAATACTCGAACTTTTGGTAAATTTTCACGATAATCCAAATCTTTTTGTTGTGGGTGACGAGAAGCAATCAATCTTTAAATTCCAAGGCGCCTCTCTTGAAAACTTTTTCTATTTTAAACATTTGTATCCTTCGGCAAAACTCATAACTCTTACAGAAAATTATCGTTCGACGCAAACAATTTTAGATTCAGCGCATTCTCTTTTAGCTGGACGAGAAAAACTCTCTGCTAACTCGAAAGAAAAAGAAAAAAATATTCACTTCTACACTTTTCCTGACGACGCAAGTGAGTATTATTTCATCGCTTCTTCAATCCAGGAAAAAATAAAAAATGCTGAAAATGCTTCGTCTTTGGCAGTTTTGTATAGAAACAATAACGACGCTTTTCCCATCGCCGACATGCTTTCACGTTTCGGGATTTCGTATGTTATCGAGTCAGATCAAGATATTTTAAGTGACTTGTATGTTAAAAAAATAATCACACTTATAAAAGCTGTTCACAATTTTGGTGATGATGACATTTTAGCTGAAGCGCTTTTCCTAGATATTTTCGATATTTCACCAATCGATTCTGTCCGAGTTATTAGAAGCGCAAAAGAAAAAAGAAAATACAGTCTTTATGATGTTGTGTCGAACAAAGAAGGTTTGTTGGAAAAAATCGCTCTTGAAAATGAAAATTCTTTTGCTGATTTTTATTCTAAATTAAGCTCTTGGGTTAAATCTTCAAAAAACGATGAGCTTGTTGTTTGTCTTGAAAATATTTTACGCCAATCTGGTCTTTTAAATATTATTTTAGGAGATACTCCAGAAAAATTAGAAACAATGAACACATTTTTTGAAGAAGCTCGGAGTTTGCAAAGAGAAAATCCAGCAGCCAGACTTTCAGATTTCTATGACTATTTAGAAACTATCGAAAAGCACAAACTTTCTATAAAAAGAAAAGCAAAACCAATCGGAAACGTTGTGCGCTTGATGACCGCTCATCGGTCAAAAGGTCTTGAGTTTGACTGTGTTTATATTTCTGGCGCGTATGACGGACATTGGGGCAATAAATCGAAAAGAGATATTTTGAAACTTTTGCCGTCTGTATATTCTTTGATAAAAGATAAAAAAGAGAGCGATTTTGATTATTTTGATGGTGAAAACGACGACGAAGAACGAAGACTTTTCTATGTTGCTCTAACTCGTGCGAAAAAAGAAATTCATATTTCTTACGGATCTTTTTCGTCAGACGGAAGAGAACGTGTTCCGACTCAGTTTGTTTCTGAGATAGATAGTAAATTTGTAGACATTATAGCTCCAGAAAATTTTGTTGAAAATTTCCAAAAAGAAAAAGATATTTTGTTTAAAGAAAAGTTAATTTCACCAACAAGAGAAGATTATAAAGAAAAGTACAAAGAGTTTGTTAGAGAAAAATTCTTGTCTCAAGGTCTTTCTGTTACTGCGCTTAACAACTATCTTAAATCTCCTTGGCTGTATTTTTACAGAAATCTTGTTCGTTTACCTGAAGCACAAAACAGAAGTCAGGTTTATGGAACCGTAATTCACGAAACTCTGCAAAAGTTTTTCGATTCTTTAAAATATGAAGAACAAGGGAAAGAATTTTTGCTTAGAAATTTTGAGGAAATATTGTCTCGAGAAAGTCTTTCAGAAAACGAAAGAAATGATTTACTCGACAAAGGATATAAAACTCTCGATGCATGGTATGAAGAAAACAAAAAACGATTTCACAAAGATGTTCTCACTGAATTTCGAGTAAATGGCGTATATATTACTCCGGAAATTAGATTAAATGGAGTTTTGGACAAGCTCGAGTTTGTGGATGGTAGCGACAGACATGTTCGAGTTGTCGATTATAAAACAGGAAAGCCAAAGTCAGAAAAAGTTGTGCGAGGAGAAACGAAAGATTCAAACGGCGAATATTACAGACAAATTGTTTTCTATAAACTTTTACTTGGTTTGTATAACGATGGAAAATACATAATGGATGAAGGTGTTTTGGAATTTGTCGAGCCAGATGAAAAAGGTAAATTTACAAAACACACTTTTTCTCCAACAGATGAAGAAGTCGAAAATTTAAAAAAGGAAATCGAAAGAGTCTCGGACGAGATTTTGAATTTGAAATTTTGGGACACGCCTTGTGATCCAAAAGAGCTTGGCGAGGGAAATGAAAAGTATTGTGAGTTGGTAGAAGAGATGAAAAAGAGGGGATAGAATTTATTCTGGTATTTTAATACTTGACAAAATATAATAAATATTATATGATTACACATATGAAAAATATTATAACTAGAGTTTTATTCTTCGGATTTTTTGTTTTTTTTCCAGCAACCATGTTTGCTGACGAGACTACAAATATTCCACAAGCTGTTGTTGGCTCGAGTAAAAACGAAGGTGCCTTTCTGCAATGGTTAAACGTTACTAATGCTAGTGATTATATTATTGAATATAAAGAATCAACGGATCAGAACTGGAATATTTATGAAGATGAATACTCGGCAATACGTGGTGTTAATGTTTTAAATCTTCAGAATAATACATCCTATGATTTCAGGGTTTCATCAGTTGTGGGTGGTGAGTTGAGTAATCCTTCCTATGTTATTTCTGTAATACCAAAAAATCAGTTTGACAATGAAAATTCAAACACTCAAATAATTTCAACAGGTCAGAGTAATGCGCTAGGGTCTTTTGCTTTACCATACTTATCTACTGTTCAGCCATATAATAATAAAATGTTAAATTCAGATAGATCTACCTTTATTCCATTGATTGAACCAGCAACAGGTGTTATAGACTGGGCCACCGGCGAGAGTATGTCTAGTGGATTAGCTAACTCAATAACATCTTTTACTGGAGGTTTTAGTTCAAATTATTTCCCAATAATAATGAGCTTGAGAGGTTATGGTGGACTTACTTATACAGACCTTATGCAGGGCACTAGTTACTATAATGAATTAATTCAGGACGTAATTTCGTCAACAAATTTATCAATTGCTGAAAATAGAACTAACATAGTTAGGGGGCTAACTGTTGTTCACGGTGAATCAGATGAATCTAATAGTACCACTGCTGGTCAATATGAAGACTATCTTTTAGATTGGCAGAATGATTACGAGATAGATGTAAAAAATATAACAGGTCAAGAAGAGTCTGTGCCGCTTTTTCTAAATCAAATTAGTAGTCATCATTCTTTTGGTCATGCCGCTCCAACAATCGCACTTGCTCAGTTGTCTGCTTCTATAAATAATCCAGAAAAAATAATTTTGGTTGCCCCAAGTTATATTTTTGATTCGAACGATTGGATGTCTCACATGACAAATTATAGCTATAGAAGACTTGGCGAATATTTTGCAAAAGCCTATAAAAGGGTCGTAATTGATGGTGAAGAATGGAAGCCTTTAATGCCAGAAGAAATTACTATATCTGGAAATATTATACAAGCAAGGTTCCATGTTCCTGTTCCACCTCTTGTTTTTGATACAAGTGCGGTGTTATTTAAACAAAACTACGGATTTGAATATTATGACGACAATAACTCTGCCGCAATATCAAGTGTTCAAATCGTAAATAGTGATACTGTTCAAATAATCCTATCTAATATTCCTACTGGACAAAATCAAAGGTTAAGATACGCATATACTGGAAATGTGGGCTCATGGACTGGTTCTCATATTTCTACTGCACCACGTGGTAACCTTCGTGATAATGATATGACAGAAGCTCCACATCAAGATGGTGTTTTCCCGTCGTATTTTGGAAATCATTTATATAATTGGTCAGTTACGTTTGATGAGCCTATAAACGATATTGGTTTGTTAATCCCAAACTCTCCAGAAAATGTAGTGGCTTCTTTAGGGCAATCAAATGGCTCTGCTAATATATCTTTTGATTACCCAGAGAATAATAACGCTGATTATTTTATTGTTAAGTCTATACCGGGAAATTTAACTACTACAACATTTGGACTAAATGCTAATATTACCGGTCTTCAAAATAATACTGTGTATAATTTTAAAGTTGTGGCGGTAAATTCATATGGAGAATCAGAACCATCGTATTCTAATAATATAGAAACAAGATGGACAGAATATCCTGTTTATCCAACAATTCCAGGTTCTATATCTGTTGGGAATAATCCAAGAAGAAAACCCGTAATAGAAAAGCCTGTTAAACCAGTGCCTAAAAAAGATGATGATTCAATCAATAAAAATGAAATAAAAAAAGATGAGAAATTTATAGAAAAAAGTATTTCAAAAGATAATTTTTAGAATAAACGCTTAGTGCTGCCCAGCACTAAGCGTTTATTTTTTAAATAATATGTTATATAATTTAGCATATTATGAATCGTAAAAAACATAAAGCTAGTAGCAAAAGAATCTTGTTATCTTTTTTGGCCTTGTTTTTTTTACTATTTTATGGGGCTGTAAATGTTAAATCTGCATCTGCCCCAGTTTTAGACTTAGATGCAGCGAGTTCGATATCTCGCACGTCTGCGTTTTTGAAAAGTTATGTCACTGACCCTGGTGGTTCTGAAATTACTGACTCCGGTTTTGAATATGGATTAACAAATCTTTACGGTGACTCAGTAATAGTAGATGAAAGTTATATTTATTATAGATCATTTGGTTCTATAGGTGTTGGAAACGGTCAATTTGATCACCCTTACGGTATAGCTTTAGATTCATCGGGTAACGCCTTTGTTGTTGATATTGGCAACAATAGGATACAAAAGTTTAACTCTTCAGGCACATATATCTCACAATTTGGTTCAACTGGTTCGGGTGATGGGCAGTTTAGTGGACCTTACGGTATAGCTATTGATTCTTCGGATAATATTTTTGTTACTGATCCTGGTAATCAAAGAGTCCAAAAATTCGATTCATCTGGCGTATATGTCTCACAGTTCGGTTCGGCGGGATCAGGAGACGGGCAGTTCAGCGGACTGATCGGTATAGCAATTGACTCTGGTGGTAATATATTTGTTGTAGATACTAAAAACGACAGAGTCCAAAAATTCGATTCTTCAGGTACGTATATTTCTCAATTTGGTTCAACTGGTTCGGGTGACGGGCAGTTTATTGATCCTACACATATTGCATTCGATTCATCAGGTAATATTTTTGTAACAGATTTATTAAATCATCGGGTCCAAAAATTCGATTCATCAGGCACATACGTCTCACAGTTCGGAGTTTTTGGTTCAGGCGACGGACAACTCAATCAGCCTGTTGGTATATATATAGATCAATATGACGATATCTTTGTTGTTGATTCACTTAATCGAAGAGTCCAAAAATTTGATTCTTCGGGAACATATCTTTCAAAATTTGGAACTCCTGGATTCGGAAATGGTCAATTTCTTTACCCGTTTAGCATAGCGGTTAATGAAACAACTGGCGAATTTTATATTACTGACTATAACTCACGAAACATAGAGGTTTTTAAACTGGGTTTTTCTACAATATTAAGTGATTTAAGTTGTGCAACAGACTATAGCTTTAGGTCGTTTGCTGAAAATGATGATGGGGTTGGTTATAGTAGTAATGATTCTTTTACTACCTCTGACTGTATTCTTCCAGAAGTTGAAACCGATCTTGCTACAAATATTACAAAAACAACAGCAACCTTAAATGGTCATCATTATAGTATTATCGAAGCTTTGGTTGGAACAAGGAGGGGGTTTGAATATGGTGGCACGGTAAGCTACGGACAAAGTGTGGATGAAAGCAGTGATATAATCGATCAAATAAATTATTCAGCCTTAAATTCTGGTGGGATTGATTTTGACTCATCTGGAAATATGATTGTTTCGGATATGGAGAACAACAGAGTCCAAAAATTTGATTCATCAGGAACATACGTCTCACAGTTTGGTTC
>CAZOPP010000019.1:4356-9520 GCA_964581875.1 uncultured Candidatus Saccharibacteria bacterium | reverse complement strand
TTCATAATCTAAGTATAACTTAAAAACCAAAAATCCCTTGTGGGGATTTTTAGGAATAGAATTTTATAAAAATACTTAGTGAAATCTTAAACCGCTTCGCTTTAACTCCTCCTTAATCTCCAGATAATTAGGCATGGCCTTAGCTACCAGATTCCAAAACTTCTGAGAGTGATTAAATTGTCCAAGGTGACAGAGTTCGTGTACGACTATATACTCAGCAAGACGTTCAGGTAGCAACACAATCTTATAATTGAAATTAAGGTTACCTTTTTTAGAACAGCTACCCCAGCGAGTCTTTTGATTTTTGATATTAATCTTGTTGTAAGAGAATTTGTAGATCTTATTGAATTTCTTAACCTTTTTCTCGGCTAAAAATAGAGCCTCTTCTTTGTATTTCAAATATTCTGCTTGAGTATTTTTCTTTTTGAATACATCAGAGAATTGGCTGAAATAATCTAACTTATCGATAACCCACTGAGATCTTTGTATGATGAATTTCTCAATAACTGACACCTCAACATTTCTAGGTGTGGTTACAACAAAAGCACCGTCGCAATAAATTGCGAGGCGTAATCTTTTTGCTCGCTTACTTACTTTAAGCGTATATGGAACTTTTCTTTTGTGAAGTTCTATATGCTTTTTCATAGTTAGAATTTTTTAATAACTAAATCAATCAAACGATTGAGATATTTTTGGAAGTCAGAAATCTGAATCTTGTTCTTGTAGTCTTTAAGAATTAACTCCTGCAATGTTCTCTTTGCCTCTTTGATGAATTCTTCACGCTTTGATGAGTTTTGCCATCCCTCATCAAGAACATCCTCCAATCGAGATGACATTTCCTTGATGAATTCTTTAATAACAGTTTTATCAGATTCACCAATAAACTCCTCAGAAATAACAAATAGTCCGTATTCGTGGAGAGAATAACCAAGTTCCTTTGCTTCTTCAGTCTTGGTTTTGATATCGTTCAGAAGTTCGTAGTAACGCTTGATACGTTCAGCAAGATCAATCTGATGTTTCTCAAATTCTTGTCTGATAGAAGTTAGTCTTTCTCCAAAACCTTTAAATGCAGGGTGGGTGTCAATGTTGATAGATATTTCACGCTTAAGCATTTTCTCAAGGTTGAGAGCTTTGTCCTCTTCAGGAAGTTTGTCTAGCTTGTTGAGTGTTGCAAGATCGTGGACTGATAATTCACGGAAGTTTTTGGTGATTCCTTCGTAATCAATCTTGTCTTGGATAAGATTTTTTATCTTCTCTCCATATTCAGCAAGAGAAAATGCATCAACTCCTTCTGGTTGAAACTCCTTACTAAAAGCAAGATAGAAGCTTGTGATCCATTCAAACTTACGCAAGTACTCAATAAGGAATGGGTCAGGAGAAAGTATCTCAAACAACATCTTCAGACGACCATATTTGTCTTTGAAGAATTGTTGCTTGCTTTGGTTATCGATAAATATCTTGAGACATCGACGAAGATTTTCAATTGATGGATCTTCAATATTAACTCCCTCGAAAAGACTCATTACTTCATCAAGCACCTTTTTGAAGTCTTCTTTCAACTTATCAATATTGATCATCGCACTATCAACAACACTCTCATCAAAATTGAGAGCATCATACAGATTCTTGGTCACACCATAGTAGTCAATAATCTTTCCACATCCTTTGTTTGGGTAGACACGGTTTGTACGAGCGATAGCTTGAAGAAGATTGTGGTCTCTGAGTGGCTTATCGAGGTACATTACCTGTTCAACAGGAGCATCAAAACCAGTCAAAAGCATGTCACAGACAAGTAGAAACTTGAGAGGATGAGTTGGGTCTTTAAACTGTTCGATTATCTTTTCTCTCTTTTGTTTGTTAGTGTTGTATTTTTTTAGGTCGTCGCTATCACTATTTGGATCAGCGGGAGAATATACAACTTCTGACCATTCTGACGGTACAAGCTTATCAAGTAAGTCTTTATACTTTGCTGTTGCTTCTCGGTCATAACACACAATCTGTGCTTTAAACCCGTTTGGAAGGACATACAGTTTGTAGTGTTCAACAATATCCTGAATGACTGCTTCCATTCGTTTTTCTAGTTTTACTAAAGCTTCCTTTTTCCCATATCTCTTTGTAAGAAGCTCTTTCTGTTCTTTGCTCAGATCAGTAGTTAGTTCATTGAACTTTTTGTCTACGGTTTCCTCATCAATAAAGAATTTAGAAAGTCGAGCTTCATAGGTAACAGGCAATGTTGCACCGTCATCAATAGCTTGTTGAATAGAATAATAATCAAGATATCGCTCTCCATCTTCACCAAAGTTGCGGTGTGTATTAAGAGTTAGTTTATCAATAGGAGTTCCTGTAAATCCAAAGAAGAATGCATCTTTAAATGCATTACGCATCTTGATAGCAGATACTCCCTCGTTATCTCGGTGGGCTTCATCAGAAAGAACAATGACATTTCCATCAATACTTTCAATTTCTTCTAGTTCAGTAAATTTCTGGATAGTTGAAATAAAGATACCTCGGTCTGCACCTTTGATTTTCTTTTCGAGATCCTTACGAGACTCAACTCGAATGAGGTTCTGACCGCCCCAAGCTTCAAACTCTTCAAATACTTGATCATCAAGATCAATACGGTCGATGAGAATAAATACTTTTGGGTTTTTAAGCTCAGGTGCATATCGAAGCTTCCAAGCAGTAAAGAACATGGTCAGAGTCTTTCCAGATCCTTGAGTATGCCAAATAAGACCTTTTTTATGGTCACCATCCTTAACTCTCTCTACAATTTTATTAGAAGCGTACAGTTGCTGATATCGAGCTATCTTTTTAATAGATCCGTCTTTCTTTTTCTCGAATACAATAAAGTTCTTCAAGACATCAAGGAGTCTTTCTTTTTCAAATAGGAAGTAGAGTGTTGAATCAAGCTCATCTTCAAACATCTTTGATTCACTGTGTGGGTCTTCTCGCCAAGTCAGAAAGTATTGCTTCGGGGAGTAGGTCGCTCCATATACGGTTTTCAGTCCATCAGTTGCAATATTAAAGCAGTTAGGAAGAAATAATTTTGATGCAACTTTTTCGTATCGCTTGATCTGATCAATAGCGTTTTCAAAGCTCACCGAACTAGAAGCAGTAGGGCTTTTTGCTTCAATATCAGAGATAGGTAGACCGTTCAAGAAAACCATTACATCAGGACGAATGTTTTCTGTAGTACCCTCGAAGTAGAACTGACTTGTAACAACAAATCGGTTGTTGTCGGCATTATCAAAATCAACAATCTGAAAATCACGATTCTTACCAGTCGCAGGATCTTTGAGATTTACACCATTTCGCATCGTAAGTAAAAATGCTTCATTGGTATCGAGCTTTTTAATTTCACGGACGACACTTTGAGCCAAAGTTTCATCAATCCCATTTATCTTTTGAACAGATTCAAGAAGATGCGAAGTGATAATAAACTCGTTCTCGAAAGCACGAAGTTTTGAAAACTCTTCAGCAGGAATAAACTCATAACCAAGTTTTTCTTGGATGAATTTTATGATGTGTTTTTCTATTGTATATAATTCGTTGAATTTCATGTTTATTTTTCTATTTCTATTGATCTCCATTTCATATCTATTGGATCACTACCTTCATGATATGTATTGCTTTCAATATAATAATTAGCGTATTTGTATGGAGTTTTATGTAATCCTTTAAATTGAGCAAAGAATTGGGGCCTGTAACTGAATTCGTCACCTCGCGGATCAACATACTCAATCCATTCATACGGAATAACACCCACCTCAAAAACATTATAATCTAGCTTTTTGTTACCTTCTTTGTTTAAAGAAAAATTTCCATTAGGTGTTTTGTATAATTCTTTAACTCCAGAAAAAAACTCAACTCCATCAAATCGCAATGCTTTTAATTCTCCACCAAAATAAGTGTAACCATGCCTGTTTTCATTATTTGTATGAGGATAATGTGTTAAATATTTTTTAACATTTACTAACTCACATTTACTATTTATCCCTTTTCTAATTTCATGCAAAATAGGTTCGACTCGTTTTCTAATTTCATCTTTGTGAGACAATTTATCCTTAAGATTTAATTTTTTAGATAGAAAATAAACGTGATATGCAATAAAACCACCAACGATGATGCCTACAATACCAATTAAGTTGTCTAATATCCAACAAATCATATTTTTACTCTTTTACTTCCGCTCAAGAGATCCGACACTAATCCCTTTTTAAGTTCTGATAATTTTGTTTTTAGTTTCTGACAAGTAATAATTTTATTATCTACAGAAGATAAAATGTTTATAATCCTATTTTGTTCTTGAATGCTCGGAAGCATAACAGATATTTTTCTAATAGTTCCTAGGGCTATGAATTTTTGAGTGCTTCCACTAATTTTTTTCTGAAACTGTAATTTCACCAATGGTGATTCCAAATAATAAAGCAAGTAATCATTCAAGACTTTTGAATTTTTTAGAAATTTTATGAGAGCAACATTTTTTATTGAAAATCTCCTATCTTTTCTAACTATAACTGGATTTCCTATAGTTCCAATCATTCCAAACAGAATATCACCATCATCGACCGAAGATCGTTTTTCAATCAATTCGTAATCTTTTTCTGATATAAATTTTGCTGTACTAAAATCTAAAACACCGTTTAATAGATTTTTTGAAGTAATTAAAGGTATTCCACTATTTTGATATTTTGGAGAATCATGTGTTCCATCACGAACATCACAGATATCTCCCAACTCAACATATTCCCATTTTTTTGAAAATATCTCTTTTAGTAACCCTTTCTTCAATTTTTCCGTTGCAGAAATCATTTCTTCAACTTTTTGAATCTCTTCATCAACAGACGACAAAATCTCAGCAATTTTCTTCTGCTCTTTTGTCGAGGGAACAATGATATCTAGTTCTTGATATTGAGAAATATAGTGTCGCTTGTGATTAGCAATCGGAAAGTTGAAAGATTTCATGATCTCGTAAACAAACTTGAGATCAGTATTTTCATCTCGATTCGTAAGAATCTTTATAGCTGATGATTTTATTTTGAACGGAAAATCAACATACTTACTATCAGTAGTGAAGTCGTCAAAAATAATTGCGGGGGTATTTGTATACACGCCATCAGTTTCATTTGTATAACCTAAAACAAAAGACTTATTCGCTGTCAGC
>CAZOPP010000019.1:0-4346 GCA_964581875.1 uncultured Candidatus Saccharibacteria bacterium | reverse complement strand
TATAGCTTGAGCTTTCTACAATATATTTTGTAGGTTGCTCAAAATCCAAAAGATCTTTAATCTTTTTTATTTCCCATCCTTTCGGAATATTCTTTTGTGATAAGTTATTTTTCATAATAATTATTGCGGAATCATTTTCCATTTATTTTTTATCCACTCTAGAAATTTTGAGCTGTATTCTGGTTTTACTCCAATATTTAAAACAGATCTTAATTCAAGACCAGCAGAGGTAAAATTTAGAACTTTGACTTGTGGTTGCGAAGTTGTTTCGTCAGTTGGTTTAAGATTATATAAGGTAGAGCCAATAGTAAACGGAATTTGCAACATTTGAGGAATTTGAAATTGTCTCCAAGAATTCAAATCAGTTTGAATAAGTCCTGCATCTTGAAGTATTGTTAAATTTGCATAAGACAATCCAATTGATTGCATTCCATTTTGTCCTGGGCTTCCAAAAGGCTCAGAAATCACACAAGTTAGTGTGTTACCCAATTGAGGTACTGAATAACTGATATCACAAAAAGTCTGAAACAACTGAAGTTCTTGCTTACTAAGATTCTTTAAAATATCTAAAGCTCTCAGTGAAAACGATCCTGAGTTCTTGACTTCACCAGAAAGTATTTTTGCTAGTATCTCTTGTACGTTTTCTCTACTAACCGTCTGAGAAATTTCCATCCATTTAAGAAACCAATCTTGATCAACTTGTTTAGGGTCTGTAATTGCTTCTAGGTCCGCTTTTGCCACTATTGCCTTTAAATTAATCTGCTTTGTCTGTTGTTCTGCTATAAATCGTTGCCCGGCACTTCTCAAAAGACCATTAACATCCTGCGTCGTATCAGTTCCAGCAAGTTCCTCTATTTTTGCAACTGTAAGATGTTGTATTTGAAAAATATTAGTGACACCATTTTGTTCCTGCTGAATCTGAAAGCCATCACCGTTCTGTTTAATCACCTTTCTAGAGTTACCTTTCCAGATAAATGAGATATTAAATTTTTCAAAAATTTTATTTATTAGATTCATATAATTTAATATCCTAATTCATCTAAATACTTTTCTACTAAAGCATCTGCTTTTGATAATTCTTTTTTAAGTGAAGCAATCTCGCCCCTAACTTTTTTCACTTCAATAACCTCCTCCTCTTCGGATGAGTCAATATACTCCCGGATATTGAGATTAAAATCTTTCTCCTCGATATCTTTCAGTGATACAACCCGTGCGTATTTATCAATATCCTCATATCCATTAAATGTTTTTACAATCTTATTTATATCGGCAGGTCGCAGAATATTTTGGTTTTTACCTTCCTGAAAATCTTTCTCTGCATCGATGATTAAAACCTTATTCTTTCTATCCTCGGGCTTGTTTTTATTTAAAATAAAAACAACAACAGAAATACCAACTCCATAGAACAATTTTGCGGGTATACCTATAACAGCCTCAACAAGATCATTTTTGAGTATTTGCTCACGAATTCGCGCTTCAGCATTACCTCTGGTTAATACACCGTGTGGCAACACAATACCAGCACGACCATTGGTATTCATTGACTTGATAATATGAAGAACGAACGCATAGTCAGCATTTTTATTCGGTGGCATGTCATAACCATCAACGCGACCGAATTTATTCTTAAAAGATTCATACTCCCATTCATCAACAGAGTATGGCGGATTTGCAACTACAATATCAAATGTCTGCAGACCTCCTTGTTGATTAAGGAATTGTGGATTTGCTAGTGTATCTCCTCGACGAATATCAGCACTATCAAGTCCGTGAAGGAACATGTTAATTCTTGCGATTGCAAAAGTAGCAAGGTTTTGTTCTTGTCCGTACAAGTAAAGAGTCTTGGCGATCTTTTCGCCAGATTTTTGTTTAAGATAGTCGTATGCTTCCAAAAGGAAACCACCCGATCCAACTGTTGGATCGTAGATATGATCCTTCTGGTGAGGCTTTAAAATTCCTACGATAACTTTTTCAACTTCACGAGGCGTGTAGAACTCGCCACCTTTCTTGCCTGCGTCTGCCGCGAACTGCTTGATCAAGTATTCATATGCGTCACCGAGAAGATCGGAGCTGATGTATGTATTACCAAAATTGTACTGAGAGAAATGATTAATAAGACGTTGAAGCGTTTCGTTTGGAAAACGGTCTTTGTTTGCAAAATCTAGGTCTTCAAAAATCTTATCAAGCTTAGGACTGTTCGCATTAGCTAATTTTTCAAAAATGTCATTAAGCTTCTGTCCAATGCTTTCTGCTTGTTGGGTAATTTTTTCCCAACGACAATCCTTCGGTACTTGAAATCGGTGGTTGTAGTCTGCACGAGCGATATCTTTATCATCGTACTCTTTCATCACAGCGTTGAACTCTTCATCCCAAACGTCACTCATTCGCTTGTAGAAAAGAAGACCAAAGATATATTTCTTGTAATCAGAGCTGTCGATTTTTCCTCGAAGAATGTCGGCACTCTTCCAAAGGAATGATTCAAGTTGCGGAAGAGTCAAGGTCTTTGTTTCAATATCCTTATCTAAATCTGTAAAAGGAGAAGCTAGATTTTTTTTGACAGCCTCACTTAGTATTTCATCTGTGTATTTTCGATCCTTGCGAGGTCCCACTCGAAGTGGATGAATAAGACCTTTTTCTTCCCAATTACGAAGAGTGTCCGGGTCGACATTAAGAATTTTTGCTGCTTGTTTTATAGAATATGTTTTTCCTATCATTTCCTAAGTCTAGCAAAGTAAATTTATATTGTCAATTTTCCTATGTTTTCATAAGTAAAAAACTATTCATATTTATTTCCTCTTACTTTTATAATCCTCTAAATTTTTGTGGTGTCCAGAGAGGAAAACTTTTGGGACTTTGTATTTTTTGGTTTTACCATCTTTTTTATATTCATAAACTTCTGGTCTTGTGTAGATTTCTGTTCCGGCAATTCGCGATTCTTCAAGTGATTCTATTTTTCCCAAAACACCTTCTATTTGCCTTGAAACAGTATCAATCAAAACCATTGCCGGGATTTCCCCGCCAGTTAAAACGTAGTCGCCAATAGAAACTTCTTCTGCTTTTGTTATTTTTTTCACGCGCGCGTCGATTCCTTCGTATCGTCCACAAATCATAATTATGTCAGCGTATTTTTTCGCAGAATTTTTTGCAAAATTTGTGTCGAGCTTTTTTCCACCCGGTGCGAAAATTATTGTTTTAGCTTTTCCGTCTTTTGATTTCTTGATCGCAGACCCCCAAGCGCGAATTATCGGGTCTGCAATCATAACCATCCCTGGACCTCCGCCATATGGCTTGTCGTCTATTTTTGAAGAAATATTTCCGTCTGGCCAAACTTTTCTCAGTTTCCCTCGAACAAAGTCGCGTGGATTATAGAAGCGAACTTTTATCTTTTTTGCTTTTATCGCCCGTGCTAAAATAGAGTCGCCAAGATACGACTCAAACATTTTTGGAAAAATTGTAATAACGTGAAATGTCATAAATAGTTTTTAGGCTATAGGCGCCAGGCCACAGAAACAGTTTATAGCTTTTAGTTAAAATTGCAAATCAAAAACCCGCCGGGGGCGGGTTTTTGATTTAGCCGTGTCATGGCATTTTCTTTACCTATTGCCTAGGTTTTTCTTCTATTAAATTCCTTTAAGATCGTTCATCGCAGCATCAACATCTGCTGACATCGATCTCATTGGAGATTTTTCAGAACCTTCTGGTTCGTCGATTTTTAGATTTACTCTTGAATTATTCTTCATTCCTATAACTCGAAGAAGAGTTCTGATTGCCTTTGCTGTGTTTCCTTGGCGACCAATAATCTTCCCCATATCATCTCGAGCAACTGAGAGTGTTAGAAGCACACCCATTTCATCTACTTTACGATCGATCTTCACTTCGTTTTCGTTATCAACAAGTGACTTCACAACGTAACTTAGAAATTCTGTATCTCTTTCCATAATTAGGATTAAAATATAATTTTAATTTGCAGATTTCTGACTAAGAATTACTGCTTTAAGTATTCTAGCTTTTTATACAAAACATCGCAACAGGTGTTGCGATGTTTTGTTAATAAATTTATTTTTTTAATTCTTTTCGTTTTTTTGTAGAAGTTTTTTTCGGTAGAACATTTTTCTTTTCTCCGGAGATAACTTTTTTGTCTACAAGAAAATTATGAACTGTTCCTGAAATTTGTGCGCCATTTCCAATCCAGTATTTTATTCTTTCATCTTTAAGCGCGACTGTTCCATCTTTTGGATTGTATGATCCAAGAACTTCTATAAACTTTCCACTTTGTGCAGCATTTGTGTGCTCACCAACAACAACCCGAAAATACGGCTCGTTTTTTCTTCCTGTTCTTTGTAGTC
>CAZOPP010000018.1:5637-10706 GCA_964581875.1 uncultured Candidatus Saccharibacteria bacterium | reverse complement strand
ACAAAAGCTCTAATATCTTTTCCTTGCGCCTCTTCAATAAATTCCTGAACAATAATATCTTTTTTAATTCCTGAAAAAGCTTCAACAGCAGATTTTGCAGACGAAACTGAATCTGCTTTTATAACTCCTGTTCCGTGGGTTCCTTCTAGGAGTTTTAAGATAACGGGAGTTCCACCAGCTTCAGCGATCATTGTTTTAACATCGTCGGCTTTTGGATGACGAGCGAAAACAGATTTTGGAATCCCGACACCAGACTTTGAAAGAATTTGAAGTGAACGAAGTTTGTCTCGAGAACGGATAAGCGCAGTCGAAGTCAAAGTCGATGGCACGCCCATCAAATCGAACTGCCTGATAACAGCAGCACCGTATACAGTCACAGATGCCCCAATTCTTGGGATAATAATATCTACATCTTTTATATATTCTGATCCGACTCTAATAGCTGGTTTTGCTTTTTCCATAATCAAATTACATTTTGTGTGATCGATTATTGAAACTTCGTGACCGAGGTTTTTTGCAGATTCAAGCAAACGCTTTGTCGAATATATTTCTGGTTGTCTTGAAAGAATAACTATACGCATAAATTTATTTTGTGAATTTTTTATTTACGTCAACAATAAAATGTTTTTTAATAATTTTTCTTCCAATCAAAACCGGATGTCTTAATTTTTTTCTATTACTTAAACTAAGTTTAACTTTTATCTCTTCGCCCGCCAACACTATTTTTGTCGGTACCACATAGCGAAGCTCTGAGTCGCCATTTGAATTTTTGACTTTCCTCTTTTCAAAATTATCTACTTGATACGACTCTTCTGTGAACTCAGGATGACTGTCGTCTAACAAGCTAAACTCGATAACCCTTTTTCCATCGACTTCTTTTTCTATAACGCTTGTTGTATGTATTGCACCGTTATAGGCCCCTGTGTCTATTTTGGCAACAATATTTGAAAGACCAAATTCAGGCAAATCGATATACTCAAGTCTCCCAATAATTTTTTTTGTATTTTCTGACATAATTAAATTATACACAAGAATCTACCTATTTGAATATTAAAAGTCAACCAATAAAAAAGTCGCGCGCCGGAAGGCGCGCGACTTTTTTATGTAAATAATATTACATTGCTGGAGTTTCTTCTGCTGGCGATGCTGGTGCATCTGTAGCCGGAGTTTCTGTAGCTGGAGCCATTTCATCTTTCTTTTCTTCTGGCATTGTGTTGTCGTTAGTATCCATAATTATTTTGATTAACTGATAATTATGCAATCCGAAGACCACATAAAATCATCTTATCACAAGTTTATAGCAAAAATTATAAAGAGGACACTTCTTTGTATTCGTCAAGAAAATCTTTTGTGTGTTTTTCAATCTCTTCGTAATTTAAAGAGTCCATAAGTTTAATTCTAAGTTCTTTCGCACCTGGAAAATTATTAACATAGGCTTTGTAGTGCTTTTTCATAATATTAAAATTTTTGTGCTGTCCCAAATCTTCCACAAAAGTTCGTGTGTGTTCAAGCATTACTTCCAGTCTTTCTTTTACAGAAATTTCTTTTTTGTTTTCATCAAAAAGCCAGGGATTTCCAAAAATTGCGCGTCCAAGCATCAGTCCATCCACGCCAGATTTTGCGGCTTTTTGTTTTCCATCTTCCAAAGACAAGACATCGCCGTTTCCAATAACCAAAGTTTTAAGACCAGACTCACGCACAATCTCTACAACTCTTTTTATATCGTTCCAACGAGCTGGAACTTTGGACATTTCTTTTTTTGTTCTTCCGTGCATAGTCAAAACCGCAATCCCACAAGAAAGAATTTTCGGAACCCAAGTTTCAATTTCATTTTTATTAAACCCAAGACGAGTTTTTACAGACACGGGCAAATCACCCGCACCACGTTTTACAGCTTTTATAATTCGGAGTGCTTTTTCTGGATCTCTTATTGCTCCTGCACCACAACATTGTTTTATAATCGCCTTGTCAGGACAACCCATATTTATATCAATTCCATCAAAACCAAGTTCTTTGCAAAGTTTTGCGGTCGCTTCCATATTTTCCTCATTTGAGCCAAAAATCTGCGCGACTATCGGACGCTGCGTTTCTTCAAAAGCCAAATCAATCATAAGTTTGTCTTTGCCGGGAGAACAAAGTCCGTCTGCAGAAACAAACTCAGTCCAAAAAACATCTGGCCCGCCACCCTCTTGTCCGTGTCGGCTATACTTTGCAATCATTTTACGAAAAGCAATATCGGTAACATCAGCCATTGGTGCCAAAACAAAAAAAGGCTTTCTGTTTTTTGAAATATTTTCCCAAAAACCCAAATTTATAGAATCATTTAGATTTTTATCGTATTTGATTTTCTTTTTAAAAAAATTAAAAAACATATTTTACTCAGCAAATTTATAGAAAATTCTATTTGTAAATCTTGCGTCAATATACTCTAAACCATTTGGAGAATTTTCAAAATCTGTTTTAAATGGATCCTCACCAACAATAGAAATTAGCTTGTTATAAATTTCTTCAAGATTTTGATCTTCAGTAAAAAGAAGTTTTGCATAATCTCCGTGAATCGACGAAATATTAAACAGAAGCTCATATTGCCCACCATCTAAAGCGACAAGCGAATGGACTGGAAAACCAGCATCTTTAACGCCTTTTATAAAAGATTCCAAATCTTTCAAAAAATCAAAATCTAAAATGTATTGCCCTATTGGATTTTCATCTTCTATCTTTTTATAGAAAGTAAAATAAACCCCGGAAGAAAATTTTGGCGAAGTGTCAAAAATAAATCCACTATTGTCCAAAAAATAGCAGTCTTCATCCGAAGAAAGCCTGTCTCCGTATGCTGGCGGATTGTCTCCACACCAAAGATGAGCTCTTTCACGTTCGGTCAAAGAAAAGTTAATAGAATTCCCTTCCAAAGAAGATTCTATTGTAAGTATTCGAGGAAATTCTTTTTTCAAACTGTTTTCAATATTTTTCTTTGAAAGAATAAATTTATTTTGTCCAAAAAAAAGAAGAAATCTTTTTTTAGAAAGAAGAGAAAGTGTTTTTTTGATAATATCTTCTTCTTTTAAAATTGTGTTTCCTGATACGTTTACTTCTTTTATCAGCAAACTATCAATTCGTGAAAGAAACGAAAGTCCAATCACAAAAAATATTAGGAATAAAAAATACCAAAGAAGTTTTACAAAAGCTTTTTTTTGACGCTCACGTGTAGCATTTGAGGTACTTGTTATTCTTTCTCGCATCATAAAAACTAAGAAATTTTATCTTTTCCAAAATAAGGAACAAGAGCTTCTGGGATTTTGATTGAACCGTCTTCTTGTTGGAAATTTTCAACCAAAGAAACCAAAATTCTCGGGGTTGGAATAGCTGTACAGTTTAACGAGTGAGCAAAACGAATTTTTCCGTCTTCGTCTTTATATCGGATGTTAAATCTTCGTGTTTGAAAATCATGAAAGTATGAAGCCGAAGAAATTTCTCTGTATTTTTGTTCACCAGGAACCCAAAGCTCAACATCGTATTTTTTAACTTGCCCAAGACCCAAATCTCCTCCGCAGTTCATCACGGTGTGATATGGAATTCCAAGAGACTCGATAAATTCTTCTGTATTTCTATTTAGCCATTCATGAAAAGTTACAGAAGTTTCGTGACTCGCTTCACATAAAATAACTTGTTCAACTTTATAAAATTCGTGAACTCTGATCAAACCCTTTGTATCTTTTCCGTGACTTCCCGCTTCTCTTCGATAACAAGGAGAAAATGCCAAAAACTTTTTTGGTAAATCTGCTTTTGTTAGAACTTCGTTTGAATAATATCCCATAACTGGAACTTCAGCCGTTCCTGATAGATAATCGTCGTCTTGAGTTTCAAACAAATCTTCGGCGTCGCCCGGTAAGTGTCCCGTTCCAAAAAAATGTTCTTTTCTCGCGATAGCCGGAGCAATCATTGGAATAAAACCACGCTTTCCAAAAAAATCCATCGCATATCTCCAAATAGCCATCGACAAAATAGCTCCATCGTTTTTCAAAAAGTAACCTCGAAAACCGTGAACTTTTGTTCCACGCTCAAAATCAACCATGTCGAGCTTTGTCATAATCTCAACATGATCTTTCGGTTTAAAATCGAAAACAGTTTTTTCTCCCCAAACTTTTACTTCTTTGTTGTCAGCATCTGAATCTCCGTCTGGAACAGAAACGTCTGGAATATTTGGAACTCTGAGCATCAAGCCTCTCCAAGTTTCCATAACTTCTTTCAAAGAATCTTCACCTTTTTTTAAATCTTCTTTTAGAATTTGCATTTGTCTTATCAGCTCAGCTCTTTCTGATTCGTCTTTTAGCTGTGGCATTCTTTCACTAACCAAATTTTGTTTTGCTCGAAGACGTTCAACTTCAGCCAAAAGAACTAGACGTTCATCGTCTGACTTTATTAGTTCGTTTATATCGAGCTTCACTTTCTTTTTCTTGATAGCCAGCTCTACGAGGTCTTTATTTTCGCGAATAAATTTGATATCTAACATGTCCTGTATTATACAAAAAATGATACAATTTAGGAAGTATGTTTCCTATCGAAAAATTAAACAAAATCCCCTATCGCCTACAGGAAATTGGTGATCCTCCAAAATCACTCTATATTCAAGGTGAATTCCCAGACGAAGAAATGAAATTTTTAATGGTTGTTGGATCTCGAAAACACAGCACTTACGGAAAAATGGTTTGTGAAAAGTTGATAGAAAAACTTGCTGGCTACCCTATTGTTATCGTTTCTGGGATGGCGCTCGGTATCGATGCAATAGCCCACGAAAGCGCAATTCGCGCAGGACTAAAAACAATCGCAATCCCGGGATCTGGACTTGATAAAAAAGTTCTGTATCCGAAAAGCAACTTCAATCTATCTAAAAAGATTTTAGAATCTGGTGGATGTCTTTTGTCTGAATTCGAACCCGACTTCAAAGCGACAAATTGGAGTTTTATAAAAAGAAACAGGATTGGTGCCGGGCTATCAGATGCTGTTCTATTAATAGAAGCCGAAGAAAAATCTGGAACACTGACCAGCGCAAGGTTCGCTATAGACTACAA
>CAZOPP010000018.1:0-5537 GCA_964581875.1 uncultured Candidatus Saccharibacteria bacterium | reverse complement strand
TTCCCGCCCATTTATGTCCCCAGTTTGCATAAATTAAAAATTCGTAGTATTACTGTATCAATATATGAAACTATTAATAGTAGAGTCGCCATCGAAAGCAAAGACTATAGAAAAGTACTTGGACAACAAGTACACTGTTCGCGCATCTGTTGGACATATCAGAGATTTGCCAAAATCAAACAAAAAAGCCGTTGATATTAAAAACGGATTTAAACCAACATACGAAATTTCACCTCTAAAAAAGAAGGTTGTTGATGAGCTTAAAAAAATCGCGAACAAAGCAGATGAAGTTGTTCTTGCAACCGACCTCGACCGCGAAGGTGAAGCTATTGCTTGGCACTTAGAAGAAACTCTTGGACTCAAAAACCCAAAAAGAATTGTCTTCAATGAAATCACAGAAACTGCTATCAAAGAGGCACTTCTTCATCCACGAGAAGTTGATATAAATTTAAAAAATGCTCAAGAAGCTCGCCGAGTTTTAGACAGACTTTTTGGTTACGATCTTTCTGGACTTATTTGGAAAAAAGTTAGATACGGACTTTCAGCCGGACGTGTTCAGTCCCCTGCTCTACGGATTATCATGGAACGCGAAAGAGAAATCCGAGCCTTCAAACCTGAAAATTATTATGTGCTTTCTGCACTTTTGAAAAAAGGGAGTGATGAAATGCTTTTTACTTGCGATAAAGAAATTTGGGATAAAAAAGAAGCAGAAGAAATTTTCGAAAATGCAAAAACTGGAAAATGGTCTGTTGTGTCTATTAAAGAGACTGAGGCAAACCGCGCACCAAGACCGCCATTTACAACATCGACAATGCAACAAGTTGCTTCAACTCGTCTTGGCTTTGCACCATCTCGAACAATGGGCGTAGCTCAAAAACTTTACGAAAAAGGTTTGATCACATACATGAGAACTGACAGCACAAATCTTTCAAAATCTGCCCAAATGCAAATGGTTAAATACGTGGAAGAAAACTTCGGAAAAGAATACGCAAAAGCAAACTTCTATTCAAAAAAATCTAAAAACGCTCAAGAAGCTCACGAAGCCATCAGACCAACAAACCCAACACGACCAGCGCTTGGAACAACAGAAGATGAGAAAAAGCTTTATACTTTGATTTGGGAACGAGCCATTTCTTCACAGATGACTCCAGCAAAAATTCTTCGAACAAAAGTTTCTGCAAATATTTCTGATGGAAAAATTCCAAACTTTTCAATAAACGGATCTCGGATACTTTTCCCGGGCTGGCTTGCTGTGGACAAAAGATCTCGTGGTGAAGATGTTGAAGTTCCAAAACTTGCCGAAAAAGACTCTTTGACCTTAACAAAAGCAGATATGGAAGAAAAAGAAACTCTTCCACCTGGAAGATACACAGAAGCTGGACTTATTAAAGAACTTGAAAAAAGAGATATTGGAAGACCTTCGACATATGCTTCGATAATCAAAACTATTGTCGACAGAGGTTACGTGATAAAAGAAGGCAGAACGCTTATCCCAACAGACACAGGCGATGTCGTTTCTACTTTTATTGAAAATAATTTTGGAAACTATATTTCTGATTCTTTCACGGCTGAAATGGAAAGCGAGTTAGACGAAATCGCTATTGGAAAAAGAACTTATGTAAAAACTCTTGAAGATTTTTATGGACCATTTACAAAAGCCCTGAAAGAAAAAGATGGAATCGAAAAACTGACAAATATTGGAGACGCGCCAAAAGAATTCCCTTGCCCAATTTGTGGCAAGAAAATGGTTTATAAACTTTCAAAAAATGGAAAGTTTATGAGTTGTTCTGACTTCCCTAACTGTACCGGCGCCCGAACTGAAGAAGGAAAAGAACTTGAACCACCAAAAGAAATCGGTGAGACTTGCCCTGATTGCGGCGAAAAACACGGAGGAAAACTTGTGCTTCGCGAAGGACGATTCGGAATGTTTATTTCGTGCTCACGATATCCAAAATGTAAATTTATAAAAGAAGATGAAGAAGAAGCAAAGAAAAAAAGAACTGGTGTAAAATGCACTGACTGTAAAGATGGAGAAATGGTTGAGCGAAAAGGAAGATTTGGAATTTTCTATTCTTGCTCAAATTATCCAGATTGTAAAAATGCCATAAAAGCAAAACCAACTGGCAAACTATGTCCGATGTGCGGAAAGCTTATGATGGAAGGGACGAAAACCATACCAGAAAGATGCTCTGATAAAAAATGTCCTAACCACAACCCTCATAAATTAGAAGCTAAAAAATAAAAGAAAGTCCGCCTATGTGGCGGACTTTCTTTTATTTTAAGCAAAACTTGCAATAAAAAATCAATGGGTGTAAAATGTAATTAACCATGGCCAAGTCTCGGGTTCAGCAGTAGGTGTGGTTTTGGTGACTGTAAGAGAAGAGACAAGTGTCACGTAGGATAGGCTTCTGATGGTGGGCTGACGACTGCGTGTAGCTTGTTTCTTCTCGAGCAGTAAAATGTTCTTTAAATGCAATTGCAAATTTACGAGATAAGAAATTCTTATCGTTTGGCTCATAGCCGATTCACGTCCACCCCAACGGGTGGATTTTGCTTTTATATATTTATGACATTGTGTGAAGCTCGTCTTCACTTCCCTGCACAACGGGAGTTTTCCAAAACTTCTTCTTGCTTAGAACTTTTTCAATTTGTGCCATTTGTTCATTTTTCAAAACTTTAAGAACAACATAACCAGAACAAATCCCAAGAACTCCAGAGAAAAATCCTTGTCCCAATATTCCCCAAAAAGTATTGATATTCAAAAAATTATCAAAAACATTTAAGAATGAATATGCGACATAGCCCATAAAAAATGCGCCGGCAAAACTTTGGAAAAATGATTTTAACAAGAAAGAATCTTTTTCATCTTTTACTTTAAAATCACTTCTAAAATTTATCCAAAGGAAAAATGCGTTTAGTATTGATCCCAAAGAATATGCGAGCGGTAACATTACAATTTCTGAGTGATTAATATTTTCAATTCGAAGAAGACTTTCGAAAAAATATCTAAACAGTTCACTATTTTTAAAAATATGAACAAAATAAAAAGCAGAAACTATTGTGATCAAAGTAGAAAAAATGTTTATGTAGAGTGGTCTTTTTGTGTTTCCAGCTGCATAGTAACCGCGAGTGAACAGAAGTATCAAACTTTGCGCAGAAATTGAAACTGCAAAAAGTGCGAGCGATGCTGCAGTAAGTCTGGTGTCATCCCAAGAAAAACTTCCTGTTCCTAAAATTACACGAACAATTTGCGCACGTAAAACTATGAACAAAAACATAACTGGAAGTGACCAGAAAATAATTTGTCTTGCAGCCAAAGCAATATAGGAAACGAATTCACTCATTTTTTGACCTTGAAAAAATCTTGCCAAAGTTGGAAAAGCTGCAACAGAATAAGAAATACCGATAATCCCTAGTGGAACATTTTGCAAATTCAAAGAAAATTGAAAAGTAGAAATCGCACCTTCACCAATAAGCGAAGCTATCGCCACAATCGCGATTAAAGAAATCGTACTAAGAGAAAGTCCGATAGTTCTTGGAAGCGAAGTCAAAATCATTTCTTTTAGGTCAGTCCAATTTACTTTAAAAGAAATCGCTGGGAAAAAGTGATGTTTTAACAAAACTGGAAACTGTATCAACATGTGAAGAAAAGCACCAAGAACAACTCCGGCAGCAAGCCCTGGCAAACCCCACACAGGGTAAAAGAAAATAATCCCCAAAATTATTCCAAGATTATAGAAAAGTGGACTTAGTGCAAAAATAAAAAACTTTTTGAACATTTGTGTGACAGATCCAAAAAGATTTGAAAGACCAAGAAAAATTGGCGAAAGAATCATTATTCTACTAAGTAAAATAAGGTCTTTTAGCTCATTACCAGAAAATCCGGGAGCAACAATCTTAACAAGGATCGGCATAAAAATAAGACATAGAAAAGAAACGACGATCATCGCAAAAAGAAAAACTGTAAATGTATCGTTTAAAAATTTTCTTGCTTTGACGCTGTTACCGTTCAATTCTCCATCTTCTTTAACGCCAAGTTTTTCTACAAGAAACGGCAAAAGAACTGTCACCGAAGCCAAAGATGCGACCGAAACAAAAATAAAATCTGGAATACGAAAAGCTGCGTAGTAAACATCGAGCGAACTCGATGGACCAAGTTGATGAGCGAACATTCTGTCGCGTACAAGACCCAAAACCTGAGAAAGCAAAGTAAAAAAACCTAAAATAATCGCGGCTTGATTTATGTTAGAAAATTCTCTTTGTAATAAACTAAAAACTCTTTTTACCATAGACTAAATAACAATGTTCACTATTTTACCAGCAACATAAATAAATTTTTTGATTTCAGCACCTGAAATAATCTCTGCTATATTTTTTTCTGAAGTCGCAATTTCTTTTACTTCTTCTTCACTTGCGTCTGGTGAAATTTCTATTTCCGCGCGAACTTTTCCGTTTACTTGAACGGCAATTTTTACTTTTTCGTCTTTCAATTTTAACTCGTCAACTTTTGGCCAAGAAGACGTGTGAATCGAACCACTTTCACCAAGCTCGTGCCACAACTCTTCTGTCATGTGCGGCGCGAATGGAGCGAGAATTTGTAAGAATTTTTTATATGAATCTTTTTTAATAGACATATCTTTTTGCATTTGATTAACTAAAATCATCATTGAAGAAACAGAGGTATTAAATCTAAAATTTTCTATATCTTCTGTTACCTTTTTAATAGTTTTCTCGAGCAAGATATTTGTCATTAAATTCCCGTGAGTAGTAATATTTATTCCCTCTTTTAAATCCCATACCCGCTCTAAAAACCTTCGTGTTCCCACAAGCCCATCGGTGTTCCAAGAAGTGTATTGATCAAATGGCCCGATAAACATTTCATACAAACGAAACGCATCAGCACCAAAGCGGTCAACCATTTCATCTGGATTTACTACGTTTCCCCAGCGTTTAGACATTTTTCGTCCGTCGCTTGCGAGAATAAGTCCTTGGTTTTTCAAAAGCGCAAATGGCTCGTCTGTCGGCACATATCCCAAATCATACAAAAACTTATGCCAAAAACGAGCATACAAAAGGTGTCCTGTCGCGTGTTCTGCGCCGCCAATATACACATCTACATTTTGCCAGTAACCGAGCGCATCTTTTCCGGCAAACGCATTTTCATTTTGTGGATCCATATATCGCAAAAAATACCACGAAGAACCAGCCCAACCTGGCATGGTGTTTGTCTCGTAGCCTTTTGAAACCCAAGCCGAAACGCCAGCAAGCGGAGATTCTCCATTTCCCGCTGGTTTATATGAATCTACTTTTGGAAGCTCGAGTGGAAGCTCATCTTCTCTCAGTGGATGAATTATTCCATCTTCGCGTCGAAGCGGAATTGGCTCACCCCAATATCGTTGCCGCGCAAACACAGCATCTCGCATTTTGTATTTTGTAACAAATTTTGCAACACCCTCAGCCCCCAAGTGACCAACAATTTCTTGTGCGGCATCCTCAGAAAGTAATCCGTTCACCCAACCCACACTGTTTTTAACAAC
>CAZOPP010000017.1:0-11113 GCA_964581875.1 uncultured Candidatus Saccharibacteria bacterium | reverse complement strand
ACAACAGAGTCCAAAAATTTGATTCATCAGGAACATACGTCTCACAGTTTGGTTCAACTGGTTCGAGTGATGGACAGTTTAAAATGCCAATAGGGGTTGCAGTAGATTCATTAGATAATATTTTTGTTGTTGATTCAAATAATGGTAGAGTCCAAAAATTCGATTCATCTGGTACATACGTCTCACAGTTTGGTTCAGTTGGTTCAGGTAACGGTCAATTTAAGACTCCGACAGGTATAAGTATTGACTCATCAGATAGTATTTTTATTACTGATTCTGTAAACAACCGAATCCAAAAATTCGATTCATCTGGTACATACGTCTCACAGTTTGGATCTTCTGGTTCAGGCGACGGACAGTTTGATACACCAACTAGTATTGCCATAGATTCTTCTGGTAATATTTTCGTTACAGATTCAAATAATAGCAGGGTTCAAAAATTTGATTCATTAGGAACATACGTCTCACAGTTTGGTTCGGCAGGATCAGGAGATGGGCAGTTCGATACACCAACCAGTATTGCTATAGATTCTTCCGATAATATTTTCGTTGCCGATTCTGCCAATGACAGAGTCCAAAAATTCGATTCATCGGGAACATATTTGTTTGATGTTGGATACAGTGCCTCTCCTTATGCTATTGCAGTTGATGGTAATGATTATTTACATGTTGGATACCCTGCAAGACTTTTTAAAATTAAGCCAGATTTTTCTTTCAATATAGCGTCTTTGAGCTGTAATTCAACATATCATTTTAGATTTTTCTCTGAAAATGCTGACGGTATCGGTTACGGAGAAAACCAACAATTCACAACATCTTCTTGTGGAAGCAACCCAGGTGGCAGCGGTGGAAGTAATCCAAACCCAGTCAGAGGTTGCATGGACTCTGATGCAAATAATTACAATCCAAGCGCTACACAAGACAATGGTTCTTGTTTGTATGAACCAGGTGCGATAAATGGTTGTACAGACGAAACTGCTGGAAACTATGATGATAGGGCGACTGTCGACGATGGAAGTTGTTTGTATGGAATTTTTGGTTGTATGGACTTGTCTGCGACAAACTACGATCCTTCTGCCGAGTATAGTAACAACTCTTGTGTTTACGCACCCGTAGATCCACCACCTGGTCCAAACGATACTCCGGGTTGTACAAATCCTTCTGCAAACAACTACAATCCAGGTGCTACACAAGACAACGGTTCTTGTGAGTATGATTTTAATCCAACTTCTGGATGTACAGATGCATCTGCACAAAACTTTAATCCAAGCGCAAATCAAGACGATGGATCTTGTTCATATGACCAAACAAATCCTCCAGTAAACCCTGGTGATCCAACAAATCCAAACGGTGGCAGCGGAGGTAACGGCGGATTAAATTCTTTAGTAAACAGCGTCTCAGGATTTATAAAAGATAATCCAGAAATATTAATTCCTGTTTCTGTTGTTGGAGTTGTGTCACCATATATTCCATCTATTTTAGGAAATATTGCTGGAATAATTTCAATTCCAATTCGAATTTGGAATATTATCCCAACCCTTCTTGGATTAAGAAGAAGAAAGCGTCCGTGGGGAACTGTGTTTGACTCTGTCACAAAGCAACCACTAGATCCTGTGTATGTAATGCTAAAAGATTCTTTCGGAAAAGAAATTTCAACTTCAATCACTGATCTTGATGGAAGATATGGATTCCAAGTCCCGGCTGGTCAGTATTCTATTTTTGCAAACAAGGCAAATTACACTTTTCCTTCTGTGAAGCTTGTTGGAAAAACAGAAGACGAGCTATATCATGATTTGTATTTTGGAGAAACGCTTTCTGTTGGAAGAGATGGTGAAGTGATTCAAAAAAATATTCCAATGGATGCGCAAAATTTCAACTGGAATGAATTTGAAAAATCAAAGAACAAAAAGTTGATGAAGTTCTATTCAAGTACAGAACTTTTCTTGGCACGAATTAGTAAAATTTTGTTCTTTGCTGGGTTGGTCGCTTCTGTATTGCTTACAATTATCGATCCGAGAACTTTTAACTTGATAATACTCGGACTATATATTGTGATTTTGGTTCTTGCATTTTTTGGAATTAAACCAAGAGCTTCAGGATTTGTTCGTGAAAAAGGCACAGGCTTTCCGCTTTCTTTTGGAATAATTTCTGTGTTTTCTGCTGAGCTTGGTAGAGAAGTTGCTCATACTATTATCGGAAAAACAGGGAAGTATTATCTGCTTGTTCCAAAAGGAAGTTATTTCTTGAAGATTCGTAAAAAGACCGGCGAAGATTCTTATGAAGATTTGTATCAATCAGAATCTTTTGTTGTTAAAAAGGGTTACATAAACAAGGTTATAAAAGTTTAAAAGGGAAAGGGTGGGCGTAAAGGGGAAAGATAATAAAAAATAAGCCCCGCCGGTGTGCCGGCGGGGCCTCAAGCCGTAAGAGTGTGTTACTCTTGCTTTGATCTGGATAATTCTGTAGAGATGATCTTCCTGAGCTTGATCGTCATTCGGATGATCTCTGGATCCTCAGATCTCCTCTGAGGTTTGATCTGAGTATAGGGTGCGAGTGCGTTCAGACAATCTGCGCGATCTTTCGCGCTGAAGCTGTTAAGCATGCGAAAGATCATTGAGACCGCAATGCTCTTTGATCCTCCTCGTGGTAGTCTCAGCTCAGGAAACCGCTTTCTTGGTTTAGCGGTTTTCTTCATCTTGCGGTGCCCAACCTTTTTGATAGTTGGTTTCTTTCGCGCAGCTTTTTTTGCCACACCTTTAACTGGGTTTTCACTCATGTACATTGGTTTGTTTATACACATACTAACATATTAGGTATTTTTGTCAACCCTTTTCTAAAACCTGAAAACATTCTAATATTTGACCTGTAGTATGAAAAAACTCGTAAACACAAAATCAAAAAAAGAGCTTTTGGCGGACCTTGAAAAAGAGGATTTTCGCCGAAAAACAATCTCTTTTTATCGTTATGTAAAAATCGCCGATCCAAAAGAAATGCGGGATTTTATCTTTGCCAATTTTGAAAAATTAAATTGTCTCGGAAGAATTTATATTGCAAAAGAGGGCATAAATGCGCAAATGAATGTTCCAGAAATGAACTTTGAAAAGTTTAATTCTTTTATACAAAATATTACTGAATTTGCTGGCGTTCCTTACAAAGTCGCCGTCGAGGAAAAAGGTAAATCAAGTTTCCTAAAACTTATCGTAAAGGTTCGTCCGAAAATTGTTGCTGATGGTCTAAATGACGAAACTTTTGATCCAGCAAATACGGGCGAATATGCAAACGCGGAAGAAGTGAATGATATGATTGGTCGTGGCGCAACTGTTATAGATATGCGAAATTTTTACGAAGCTGAAATCGGACATTTTGAAAATGCAAAAATTATGCCGGTTGATACTTTTCGTGAACAACTTAAAAAAGTTGAAGATATGTTTCGGGATGAAAAAGGCGAAGAGATTTTACTTTACTGCACAGGTGGAATCCGGTGTGAAAAAGCTTCTGCTTGGATGAAGCACAACGGCTTTAAAAATGTAAAACATATTAAAGGTGGAGTTATTGATTACGCGCATCAGGTAAAAGAAAAAGGTTTACCAAACAAGTTTCTCGGAAAGAACTTTGTTTTTGACGAAAGATTGGGTGAGAAAATTGGCGATGAAATTATTTCTACTTGTCACTTGTGTGACAAAAACAAAAGCGACGAACACAGGCATTGTAAAAATGTAAATTGTCACGTTCTGCATCTTTCTTGCGATGATTGTCTGAAAAAGTACAAAGGATATTGCGGAAATTTCTGTAGAATTTGTGATGCGCTTCCAGCAAAAATGAACAGCTTTTTGATCAGAAGAGATAGAAAACAACAACACGGAAATCAATACAGAAAAAACTATTTGAGGAAAAATAAAAGTGGAATTTTGAAATAATGTCAAATTTCATAACCTTTTAAAAAAGCCACTTTATTGGTATATTTAAGTCTATGGAAATTAAAGTAGATAACAAAGACGCTGAATTCTTGGATAAATTAAATAAAAGACAAGACGTTGAGGCCGCTAGAATAAAGAGGTATTTAAGCATGCCAGACCTTTCTCGCACCCCTGAAAGTCCACTTTGTGAAATTGTTGAACGAGTAAAAAAAGTTCCAGCACTCGAAAGTCTTGATGTTATTGAAATTCCAGAGATTGTTCCTGCAGAAATAACTTTTGATCTTTTTGATTTTCCTGCCGATCACGTCGCCAGATCTACTTCTGACACATATTATGTCGATGACAAAAATATTTTACGTACTCACAATACTGTTTCTTGGTATTACTATTTCAACACACCCGAGATAAAAGAAAAATTTGAAAGAAAGGAAGATATGGGTGCGCTTTGCTTTGGTAAAGTTTATAGAAAAGATGAAATAGACAGAAGACACATGAATGTTTTTCACCAGATTGATGGGTGGAAAATAATTCCCAACGAAAAAGGTGAACTGGCACTCGACGATTTAAAAAATGTTTTGTCAGAAATTGTTGAAAATGTTTTTGGAAAAGATACAGAATATAGATTTTTGGAAGATGAATTTCCATATACAAATCCATCGACACAAATCGAAGTGATGGTAAACGGTCAATGGGTTGAGATTTTAGGTGCGGGGATTATAAAGCCTTCGGTTTTGGCAAAGTTTGGAATCACTGGTTACAACGGCTGGGCTTTTGGTTTTGGAATCGAAAGATTGGCAATCCTTTCACTAGAGCTTCCAGATATTCGTTTGCTTTGGTCAGATGATGAGCGAGTTAAAAAACAACTTGTGCTTGGACAAAAGTTCAAAGAGGTTTCAAAATATCCAGCCATTGTTCGCGACATTTCTTTTGTTGTCGATAAGAAAAATTATCAGCCAAATGTTTATTTTGATCTTGTTCGTGACGTAGTGGGTGACACAGCAGAAGAAATGGCACTTGTTGATGAATATGAAAATGATGCAAAGTTTGGTGAAGGCAAGAAAAGTTTTTCATACAGAATTACATATCGCTCGCTCGACAGAACTCTTACTGATTCTGAAGTAAATGATTTACATAAAAAGCTTGAACAAGAGACAATGAAAGAATACGGCGCGACTATTAGGTAGCAGGGAAGGCAAATAAAAGCTAAATATTTGGTTTTTTAAAAGAGGTTTGGGTTTGTGGCCCGCCGGCTTCGCCGGCGGGCCATTTACCATTCACTCTTAAAAACAAAGGCTTTTTATCACATGTGGAAAACCTTGCTTTTTTATTTAAACATGGTATAATATACGAGAACCAAACAAACACACTACCATGAAAAAGCTCATTTCCATTCTCGCACTGGCGCTGTGCTTTTGCATGGTGTCGACTGTTGGCGCGCAAGTTGTTGCGTCTCAGTATTCAGCCAAATTGGCTATAAACGGTTATGATACCGTTGCACAAAGTTTCGTTCTCGAAGAGGACGAGTTTGTGCAAAGTATCCGAGCTGTAGTCTTCAGTCGATATCACAGTGTCGACCACCCTGCCACACTTACTATTTTGTCCGGCGACGGGCCATATGGAGAAGTTCTTCATCAACACTCTGTAATGATGAAGAGTCTTAATAAATTCTATTCCGAAGATGTTCTCCAGAACTCAACATCATACGGTATTGAGATGATGTGGGCAGAAGTCCAGGGAAACATCGATAGCTCGGGGTGGGGTTTTGATGAACTTGCAACAACCTTCGAAGTTGGCGTGTTTCTCCCCGCGGGTCAATACACGTTTATGTTCAACCTCGAAGATGATGGTGGAGCTTACACAATTAACTCAATTGATTGGGTTACAAGTTTTACCAATTGCAATGAGTGGCCATGTTCTGCACCCTATGTCCTAAACCCATTTGAAAGCGGAAGACACTACCAAGGTTTTAATCTCATGCTGCACTCAAATCCTGATAGGGATTTGGCATTTGAGATAAACCGAAGATATGACATCTCAACAAGTCTGCCCGAACCGAAACCCGAACTGAGTATCAGGATCGTGGACGGAGTACTGCTTGTCCCAAGTGATTGGGCGGGAAGCACGCTTTCCGTCACCGATGCTATCGGCCGCCAAGTTGCATCTTTTGCCACACTTCGTGGCGGGGAAGCAATCCAGCTAGTGCGAGACCAAGTTGCCATTTTGACACTCATCTCAACAAGAGGCGAGCGTCATACCACCAAGGTGTTTGTGCAGTAGCACGCGCACCTTGAAGGGGCCCCTTTTCCACACGGAGGGGGCCTTTTTTGTGTTAAAATTAAGCATCGGACACATATGAAAACCACAAAGATTTTTAAAAAAATAGGAACATCTCTGTTTTTGGGTTTTTTGCTTTTGGCTTTCTCCTTTTTTAATTACGTAAATGCTGCAATTCTTGATTTTGAAAGAGTTGATCCAACTACTACAAATATAACTGCCAACGGTGCTTCTTCAAGCGCTAGTATTTCAGATGATGGAAACTATATCTTCTTTATATCGGCTGCCTCTGATCTTGTTGCAGGAGACACAAATGGAGTATCAGATTTGTTCATGTATGACACCCAGACAGAAGATCTAAGTATTATCTCGGTTGACTCAAGTGGAACACCAACTAATTCTTCGGTTGATTATTTTAGTCATTCATCTGACGGTAGATATGTTGTTTTTTCTTCTGGGGCTACAAATCTTGTTGCAGGAGATACAAATGATGTGCCTGATATTTTTCTTCACGACACTCAAACAGGAACAACAACTAGAGTTTCGGTAGACTCTTTGGGAAATGAAAGTGATAATGCGTCTTATTATGTCGGTGGAATTTCTGATGATGGACGTTTTATATCTTTTCATTCAACAGCTACAAACCTTGTTGCAGGAGATACAAATGGCGTAGACGATATTTTCCTTCACGACACACAAACAGGAACAACAACTAGAGTTTCGGTAGATTCTCTAGGTGGTGAGGGCAACGATTATTCTGATTTTAGTGTTATTTCCGACGACGGTCTTTATGTTGCTTTTACTTCAGCTGCCACAAACCTTGTTGCAGGAGACACAAATGGACAAGCAGACGTTTTCCTTCACGACACACAAACAGGAACAACAACTAGAGTTTCGGTAGACTCTTTGGGTGGTGAGGGCAACGATTATTCTGAATTAGGAGGAATGTCTTCTGATGGTCGGTATATTTCCTTCTATTCTTATTCCACAAACCTTGTTGCAGGAGACACAAATGGACAAGCAGACGTTTTTCTTCATGATACACAAACAGGAACAACAACCAGAGTATCTGTTGATTCTTTGGGTGCTGAGAGTGATGGTCCATCTTCAACTTCAAATGTTTCCAGCGATGGTCGTTATGTAACTTTTATTTCAGAAGCTCCAAGTTTGGACGTTAATATTCCATATGACTTATATCAACAAAATTTATATATTCATGATACTCAAACTTCAGAAACTTCCATAGTTTTTAATGGAAATAGTTCTTCTTTCTTGGGATATTCCGCTAACCCTATATCATCAGACGGTGCATATTTAGTTTTCAGTTCAATTTCAACAAATGTAATTGAAGATGATAATAACTCAGAATCTGATGTTTTTATTTATAATACCCAAACTTCAGATATAGACGCCATTAGTCTAACGAATAATCCTCAAACAACGGTTTTTCAGGTTAACGGTGCCCCAACATATTCCAAAATATCTGGTGATGGTAGATACGTGGCTTTTTCTTCTCAAGCTTCGAATATAGTTCCGAACGATACAAACGGAGATTATGATATTTTTCTTTATGATACCCAAACAGGGGCAACAACCAGGGTTTCCGTTGATTCTTTAGGAAATGAAATTGGTGGCTCTGCCAGTGTTCTGTCTATATCTTATAATGGAAGATATATAGCTTTTGCTTCTGAATATCCAATCGTCTCAGATGATACTAACGGTGAATTAGATTATTATGTTCACGACACCCAAACAGGAACAACAACCAGAGTTTCTGTTGATTCTTTGGGTGATGAGGGTGTTGGTGGTGCACCAATTCCCGTAGTTAGAATTTCTCAAAATGGAAGATATGTTGTATTTTTAACCCATTCTGATTTTGATTCCGAGGGTTTGGGTGGGTATTTTCTTCACGACACCCAAACAGGAACAACAATCAGGGTTTCACTAGGTATTACAGGTAATCCTGTCAATGCCATTGTTAATAGCATATCAAGTGATGGTAGATATCTAACATTGGCGTCTTCTGATATTGAAAATTTGGGCGATGGTGATGGTTCAACCTATCAAATTTTTCTGAGAGATATTCAGCTTAATACAACAATCATAGCTTCAAAAGACTCAAGTGGCGTCTTGGGAAATGGCGTGTCTGGAAACTCTGTTGTTTCAGAAGACGGTAGATATGTTTTTTTTGATTCTTCTGCATCTAATTTAGTGACCGGTGATATAAATGGACAAGTCGATGTATTTGTTCATGATACCCAAACAGGAGAAACTTCAAAGATATCTCAAAATGGGTTTAATGGTGGAAGCGGGCTTTCTTTCGGTGATTTCAATTCTGAAATGATATTATCTACAGACAATAATTATTTGTTCTACAATAATGTATTATCGGGCGATTATATCTTTGATTTAGAAAACAACGTATATTCGCCTATCGGTTCTCTTGGGTCAATGTCTAATGTTGGTAAAAAGATTGTGATCAAAAGCTCAAGTGCCCTAGTTGCCCCAGATACAAACGGAGTTGCAGATTTATTCTTCTCACCTTTCGCTTTTGTTGAGATAAATTATTCTGGTAACTTTACAGAATCTTCTTCAAATAATGGATCTGTCGATGGTTCAAGAATAATATCTATAACAGAAGACACTTTTGCAAATCCAGGCGGAACTTTAACCTTGAATACTCACTATACACTTACAAATGCACCCGCAGGACTAACTCCAGTCATGACGATAAGCGGCGATGGACTTACTGCAACTTTAACATTTAGCGGAAATGCTACTTCTCATATAAATTCTGATGATATTTCAAATTTAACAATAACCTTCTTAGATGATGCTTTTGTTCTTGAATCAGACGCTGACCAGGTAATAGGTAATGGTAACTCAGAAGGAATTATAGATTTTATAGATCCAAGTAATCCAGGCGGCAGCGGAAGCAATCCAAACCCGGTCAGAGGTTGCATGGACTCTGATGCAAATAATTACAATCCAAGCGCTACACAAGACAATGGTTCTTGTTTGTATGAACCAGGTGCGATAAATGGTTGTACAGACGAAACTGCTGGAAACTATGATGATAGGGCGACTGTCGACGATGGAAGTTGTTTGTATGGAATTTTTGGTTGTATGGACTTGTCTGCGACAAACTACGATCCTTCTGCCGAGTATAGTAACAACTCTTGTGTTTACGCACCCGTAGATCCACCACCTGGTCCAAACGATACTCCGGGTTGTACAAATCCTTCTGCAAACAACTACAATCCAGGTGCTACACAAGACAACGGTTCTTGTGAGTATGATTTTAATCCAACTTCTGGATGTACAGATGCATCTGCACAAAACTTTAATCCAAGCGCAAATCAAGACGATGGATCTTGTTCATATGACCAAACAAATCCTCCAGTAAACCCTGGTGATCCAACAAATCCAAACGGTGGCAGCGGAGGTAACGGCGGATTAAATTCTTTAGTAAACAGCGTCTCAGGATTTATAAAAGATAATCCAGAAATATTAATTCCTGTTTCTGTTGTTGGAGTTGTGTCACCATATATTCCATCTATTTTAGGAAATATTGCTGGAATAATTTCAATTCCAATTCGAATTTGGAATATTATCCCAACCCTTCTTGGATTAAGAAGAAGAAAGCGTCCGTGGGGAACTGTGTTTGACTCTGTCACAAAGCAACCACTAGATCCTGTGTATGTAATGCTAAAAGATTCTTTCGGAAAAGAAATTTCAACTTCAATCACTGATCTTGATGGAAGATATGGATTCCAAGTCCCGGCTGGTCAGTATTCTATTTTTGCAAACAAGGCAAATTACACTTTTCCTTCTGTGAAGCTTGTTGGAAAAACAGAAGACGAGCTATATCATGATTTGTATTTTGGAGAAACGCTTTCTGTTGGAAGAGATGGTGAAGTGATTCAAAAAAATATTCCAATGGATGCGCAAAATTTCAACTGGAATGAATTTGAAAAATCAAAGAACAAAAAGTTGATGAAGTTCTATTCAAGTACAGAACTTTTCTTGGCACGAATTAGTAAAATTTTGTTCTTTGCTGGGTTGGTCGCTTCTGTATTGCTTACAATTATCGATCCGAGAACTTTTAACTTGATAATACTCGGACTATATATTGTGATTTTGGTTCTTGCATTTTTTGGAATTAAACCAAGAGCTTCAGGATTTGTTCGTGAAAAAGGCACAGGCTTTCCGCTTTCTTTTGGAATAATTTCTGTGTTTTCTGCTGAGCTTGGTAGAGAAGTTGCTCATACTATTATCGGAAAAACAGGGAAGTATTATCTGCTTGTTCCAAAAGGAAGTTATTTCTTGAAGATTCGTAAAAAGACCGGCGAAGATTCTTATGAAGATTTGTATCAATCAGAATCTTTTGTTGTTAAAAAGGGTTACATAAACAAGGTTATAAAAGTTTAAAAGGGAAAGGGTGGGCGCCTTCGGCGCCCACCCTTCTTCGTATCGCAATCGATCTTCACTTCTTCAAGATGAAGATCCACTCGTCTGTGTTCATGCACTTGTCATCACTCCTTAAGTAAAGATCATGATCCTTCTTTGTTGGTGTACCACCTTTTGGATTTTTACCAACGACATAGTAGTATCCTCCACTCTTTGTGCGAACCGGCAGGGTTGCAAAGTAGATGGGGCTTTTCAGCCTTTCTTCCAGATAGAGTTGTGCAACCAGCCATTTTGGCGGGATCGTGTACCCACTATTCAAGACCTCTTCGAAGAAATGATTCTTTTTGAAACTTCTTGGATATCCGAGAAGCTTCGGGCTGATCCTCACAAGGATAAGCGAGTCATCCGGATTATCCGGCTTTTTCCAGACTTCACTATCATTGTTCAATTCTTCTATGGCTGTCGGCTTTAGAAGGTAAATTTCTTCCTTCTTGCTTTGATCAAGATTCCAC
>CAZOPP010000016.1:1923-11531 GCA_964581875.1 uncultured Candidatus Saccharibacteria bacterium | reverse complement strand
TTGATTAAAAAATTTATAAAAGACATTTATTTTGTCTTTTATGATGTCCTTTATAAAGTAGATAGAAAGAAAAGCCCGCTGGAATAAATTCTCCAACAGGCGTATTAAAAACATATAGGTATTAGTTAATTTAAAGTATAAGTATCTGAACTACTTAGTATACTTTTTATAACAAGCTCTTTTGCCTTACTTTGACAGGCAACAGATTCGCAACATCTAATATAGTAACCTATGTTATTATAGCGAGCAAACGCTTCAAATTCAGCATTTTCTCTACAAAACAAACAATCAGAATCTTGCCAACTTTGCTTAGACTGGATAATCGGAGTGATCTGGATTTGCGACATCATTGTTTGTGTTTGGTTGAAAATTTGAACCCCTATAATGATTTTACGCATAAAATATTTAATGTCAAAATATCTCATAGATAAAACACAGAAAAAGAAAAGACACTTCACAAGAAGTGTCTTTTCTTTTTGTTGTGGACCTAAGGAGATTCGAACTCCTGACCTTTCGCTTGCAAAGCGACTGCTCTACCAACTGAGCTATAGGCCCAAACAAAACAATTCTACCTTTTTTTTGTTTTTTTGCAAGATTAAAAGCTTATTGACTTTAAATTTTAATATTGTTAATAATTAAAGAAAAGACAATAATGAAAACTCCAGACACGCACCTATGGAAGCAGGTTCTCGAACAATTCGAAGATCTAGTGCCGATAAACTATTATAAGTACAAGACCGCACCAGTTCATGGTTCAGTTATTGCAAGTGATAAAGGTGGGCTAGAATCAGTTGTTTTTGATCTGGTCACAAAGATCTTTAAAAAAGCATATCAAAAGAACAATATAGCACTTATGGAGAACAAAACCGCTGTTTCTTGTGAACTCACCCTGGAGGATGGTTCACGATTAACTATATTCTTCTCATGCTATGAGCACGAATACTCTATCTCGACCAAAATACGAAGTGAGGATCACAACAAATTCCCGCTGACGTAGAGCCGAGTACGGAACCCCGCGCAACTAAAAGTTGACGCGGGTTCTTATTTTTTATATCTAAAACAATAAGTCAGGTGGTCATTTACTATTCCAGCAGCTTGCATAAAAGCATAGCAGATAGTTGGTCCAACAAATTTAAAACCTCTTTTCTTCAAATCTTTAGACATTTCTTCTGCTTCTTTTGATGTTACAGGAATATCTTTGTTTGATTTGTTTTTGTTTACAATAGTTTTTCCTTTTGTAAATTGCCAAATATATTTATCAAAACTCCCAAATTCTTTTTGAACTTCTAGAAACTTTTGCGCATTTGTGACTGTCCCGGATATTTTCAATCTGTTTCTAATAATTCCAGAATCTTTCATCAAGGAATTTAATTTCGTCTTGTTGTATTTGGCTATCTTTTTATAATCAAAATTATCAAAAGCTTTTTTGAAATTTTGTCTTTTGTGTAAAATAGTTCGCCAAGAAAGCCCAGCTTGAGAAGCATCCAAAACCAAGAATTCGAATAGCTTTTTATCGTTATGAAGAGGAACACCCCATTCAGTATCGTGATACTTAATCATGAGTTCATCATCTCCCGGCCAAGAACATCTTTTCATAGACTAATCTAGATTTTTTATCTTCCTTTGAATCAAGTGGTCAATCCAAACATGATCCGGGCAACCAACCCCCTCCATCATCGAAGGCAAGATTTCTCCGTCGCCAAGTATTGGCTGACTATCGACTTCAATAACATAGATTCCACCTTTTGGGGATATGACCAGATTTGCTGTCGAGTAATCGTTTAAATTAAATTCGTTGTGCAAAGTTTTCATTATGTCAGATATAGCGTTTTTATGTTCTTCTAATTTTTTATCCAAAAGCCTGAGAGAATGCTTTCTATTAAAACGAGTATCGTAGTCTAAAATTTTTCCAGGTTTTACAATTTCAAAGGGCGGAAGAACGTATTCTTTTTCTCCACGAAGACCGTTTATTATTCCAGAAACAACTTCAGTGCCGTCGATAAATTCCTCAACAATAATTTCATCAAATTTGTCAGCCAAATCATTTAGTAAATAAATTAGCTCGGTAAAAGTTGTCACAAGATAAGTGAAAGTAGAAGCCGAACCTAAGATTGGTTTTACAACCCAAGGTGGATGAATTTTTTTGAAAATATCCATTGCTTTTTTTCGTAAAAATTCAAGTTGCTCTTTTTCATCCTCCATTTTTAAAAGACCTTGTAGGATAAAATATTTTGGAGTTTTCAAACCAATATCTTGAAGTCTCTCTTTTTTCTTTTTTTTGTTTGCAGTAAGTGAAGAAGAAAAAGGATCTGATCCAACATAAGGAACGCCAATTTCGTCAAGAAAGTCTTGAAGCTTTCCATCTTCGCCATAAACGCCGTATAAAGTATTGAAAACAATATCAACATGATCTTTCAAATCTGTCGGGTTCATCGGAACGCCTTGTTTGTGCCAAGTTCCATCTTTTGTAATCAAAATGTCGACAGCCTGATATTTATCTTTTGAAATGTTATTTAAAATGTATGATCCGGCCGCCAAGGAAAGATAGTATTCGGGGGTAATACCACCACGAATAACCCCAACACGAATTTTAGAATTTGAATCCATAAGCATATTTTACACGAGATTTTTATTTTCCTTATATTATAAAGTGGAAAATGAAAGGCCCCGAATATTCAGGGCTCTTTTTCATCTTTGGGTTTATTCATTATATGATCTTGAATAATAATCTTTAAAGCAAGAATTACTATAAATATTAAGAATATCCCAAAAAGCATAAAAAATAATGGTGGATAGGCTGCACATGATGCAAACACAAACACAGCCAGGAGTATTAAAACTATCTCAATAAACTCTCGAAAAATTTCCAGCAATACCCTGAGTATAATCTTCAGATATTCCATTGTCTTTTGGTTTTTAGTTAGAAGAACTACACCCAAATAACTATATAGAATTAAATTTTAGACGTCAATAAACTACATCTTCCCCAAAAACCTCTTCCCCCTCAAATCCTTATGATATTTAATTGAAAATCTATGAGCTTCTGAATTTACCAGAATAATACTGTCCTCTCGCCCTTTTATATAATCCTTTCCGCCCAAAATCGCTTTTGGTTTATGTCTTTCATCTTTTACCACCGCCACGACAGGAATAACAGCGCCAATTTCATTTAAAACTTTTTCAGCCGTGCGTTTTTGTGCGACAGATCCATCGACAACAATCATATTTGGATAAAGCCATTCTGTGTGACCAAAACGCCTAAGCAACATTTCACGGAGCGCTCCAACGTCGTTTGATTTATCAAAACCTTTAATTTTAAATTTTCTATATTCTGACTTATCAGGAACTCCGTTTGTCACGACAGTCATAACGCCGACCATCTCACTTCCAGCCATGTGAGAAACATCGTATCCTTCGATACGAAAAACTTTTTCCCTGTTTTCAGTGTTTTCTTTTTTAATCAAAGAAACATCTTTTATGTGATTTAATGCAAAAATTCTTTTCTTTAAAATATTTGCACTTTCAAATTTTTCTTCTTTTGCAAGTGCCATCATTTCTTTTTCAAGTTTTTTTACAAGCTCTCTTTTTTTACCTTTAAAAAACAAAATGATATTTTCAATATTTTTTTCGTAAGCATTTTTGAAGTCTTTTGAATTTGTTTCTGGAGCCAGACCGATTTGTCGGTAAAAATCTTTTTGATCCTTCTTTAGAGAATTTTCGTCTTGAAATGGAAAAATTCGACGAACAATACGAAGAGCTTCGCGAATCGTAGACCCGTTTGGAAATGGTCCAAACTTTGCCCTTGTTTTTATTTTTGATTTTTCCAATTCTCTTTCACGCAAAATCAAAACTTTTGAAACTTCGTCGTGAGCTTCTTTTGTAACAACAACAAAATAAAAACTTTTATTGTCTTTTTCTCTTGTGTTTGCCTTTGGTTGATATTTTTTGATTAAGTTTGCCTCAAGAATCAAAGCTTCCAAAACCGAATCTGTCTCAAAAAAATCCAAAGAGTCGGACTTTGTAACCATGTCGAGTATCATTGGTCCGCGAGTGTTTATGAGATCGTTTCCAAAATAACTTTTAACTCTATCTTTCAGTGATGTAGCTTTTCCGATATACAAAATCTGCCCCTTTTCTTTAAAGAGGTAAACTCCCGAAGAATCTGGTAATTTTGGCAAATCTTTTATTTTCATTCTGGTCTTTCAAAAACTACTTTCCTAAACCCATCTTCTTCATCGCTCTTTTTGTTTTGATCAAAGTTTTTCTAAGATAAGTTCCTGTGTGAGATTTTTCATTGTCGGCGACTTCTTCTGGTGTCCCTTTTGCCATAATCTTTCCGCCATTTTCTCCGCCCTCAGGACCAAGGTCGACAATATAGTCCACAACTTTTATCAAATCCAAGTTGTGCTCAATCACCACGACCGTGTTTCCTTTTTTGACAAGCTTGTCCAAAACAGCAATCAAGTTCGCAACGTCGTCATAATGAAGACCAACAGTCGGTTCGTCTAGAAGATAGATTGTGCGTTCTGTCATTGGACGATAGAGTTCAGAAGAAATTTTTACACGTTGCGCTTCACCACCAGAAAGAGTCGTCGCCGGCTGACCAATCTCAACATAGGCAAGACCCACGTCAGACAAAGTTTTTAATCTGTCATAAATCGCAGGAATATCGTTGAAGAATTCGATTCCTTCTTCAACAGTCATTCGCAAAACATCGTAAACATTTTTACCTTTGTATTTTACCTTCAATGTTTCTTTATCAAAACGTTTTCCATTACAAACATCGCAAGTCACATAAACTGTCGGCAAAAAGTGCATTTCAACAGCCTGCAAGCCTTTTCCTTCACAAGCTTCACATCGTCCACCTTTTACGTTAAAAGAAAATCGGTTTGCTTTCCAACCACGGAAACGAGCTTCGTCTGTCGCAGCAAACATATCACGAATATGAGTCCAAGCACCTGTATATGTGGCAATATTTGATCTCGGAGTTCTACCAATCGGCGACTGATCTATCAAAATTGATCGAGAAAGATTTTCTGTTCCAGAAAATTCTGCGCAGTTAAAAACTTTTGCACTTCTATATTTTCTTTCAAATCTTGCTTGCAAGTTTTTATACAAAACCTCATACAAGAAAGAAGATTTTCCTGAACCAGAGACACCTGTTATGGCAGTCATTCTTCCGAGTGGAATATCTACATTTATATTTTTCAAATTGAAAACTTTTGCACCTTTTATTTTTATCCATCCTTTGTTCGAGTCGCGACGATCTTCTGGAAGCGGGATAATTTCTTCTTCTCGAAGATACGCGATAGTTCGTGATTTTGTTTTATTATCTTTTCCAGATAAAAGTTTGTCTAAATAATCTGCAACAACTATTTCCCCGCCATGAACACCGGCTTTCGGACCAATGTCAACAATAAAATCAGAAGCGTAGATAGTATCTTCATCGTGTTCAACAACTATTATCGTATTACCTAGGTCACGCAAATCTTCCAAAGTTTTTATAAGTCTGTCGTTGTCGCGCTGATGAAGACCGATTGTTGGTTCGTCTAGGACATAAAGAGCACCAACAAGCCTGGACCCAAGCTGAGAAGCAAGACGAATTCTTTGCGCTTCACCACCAGAAAGAGTGCTCGCCTTTCTGTCCAATGTTAAATAATCCAGTCCGACGTTTAGCATGAACTTAAGTCTGTCTTCAATTTCCTTCAAAACAGAAACTGAGATTTCTTTTTCTTTTTTTGACAGTTTAAGCTTTGTTATAAAATCATATGCGTCTTGGATAGACTGATCGGTAAATTTAACAATATTCATTCCCTTTTCTCGGTCACCTAAAAAGACGTTCAAAGCTTCTTCTCTAAGTCTCGCACCCTTACATGTATCACAAGGCTCATCGCCAAAAAAGTTTTTTGTACCAAGACCGTTACAGTCGGCACAAGCCCCGTATGGCGAGTTGAAAGAAAAAAGTCGTGGTTCTATTTCTGGAAAAGTGTATCCGTCGTCCGGACAAATAAGTTTTGCTGACATTAAAATATTTTCCAAATCTTCACCTTTATTATGAAAATCTGAAACAACAATTCTGACAAAACCGTCTGATTCTGTGATTGCACGTTCAATGGCTTCAGAAAGTCGCATATCAAAATCTTCTGCGCTGTTTAGAGCTTCGTTAAAAGAAAAAGAATCTACAAGCAAATCTATCTCATGCTTTTTTGTTTTTGATAAAACAATAGAATCTCTCAAGCTTTTCATTTGTCCGTCTACTCGAACTTTCGAATATCCCTTTCCAAGAAAATCGTAAAGCATTTGATAGTATTCACCTTTTCTTCCACGAACAACTGGAGAAAATATGTGGACAGAATCTTCTGTGTATTCCACACCCATTATTTCTTTTTTGTTTGGAGAATTTTTTAAGCTGCGAATTTTTGTTTTTACCAATTCGCTAATTTCTTGATTTGAAAGTTTTTTAATTTCTTTTCCAGAAATTGGACTATATGGGCGACCAATTCGAGCATAGAGAACACGCAGATAATCGTAGATTTCTGTTATTGTCGCAACTGTCGAACGAGGATTGTTTGAACGAGATTTTTGATCGATAGAAATCGCTGGTGAAAGACCTGTGATTTCGTCGACGTCAGGTTTTGGCATTTGAGAAAGAAACTGTCTAGCATAAGAAGAAAGAGATTCTACATATCTTCGCTGCCCTTCTGCGAAAATTGTATCAAAAGCCAAAGAAGATTTTCCTGATCCAGACAAACCAGTAAAAACCACCATTTTATTTCTTGGCATTTTTACATCAATATTTTTTAAGTTGTGGGTTTTCGCACCCTTTACGACAATCTCCCCTGCTTCAAAATCTTGTTTTTTAGACATATATCAATAAAAACCCGCCGGCTTCCTTTGGGTTGGTTATATGGTGATTGTAGCATATTGTGAGTTTGTTTTTAAGGGGCGGCGCGCGTCGCGCGCCGCCCCGGTTTACCCAATTGCCAAAATTCTATTTTTGTACTATTATTTGGTCCGGTCACGTTCTTTAAACCTTTAAAACCCCTAACATGGGAGGAATTCAAGCCATGGCAATGTTCACAGTCATGGTTTACCTGGTGGCAATCTACGCTGCCGCAACAAGCTCACGACGAGTGAGTAAATGGATGGTGAGCGCGACGAGCGCATTCTCGTCAATCAAAAACCGGATAAAACGCCGATGACGCTGGACAAAGTGGCAGTAGCTGTAGTTGTAGGCATGTTTGCCTACACTCTTTTCTACAGACTTCGGACTGTAGGAATTATGGGTCGGACTTTGAGAAATTCTCATCCGGCAGTACATGGTATCGTCAGACGGAAGCGAGTCTTCCTGGTTTGGCTGAACCGAAAAGCAATCGGGACAAGCTTCATTGACCCAAACGAGGGTCGGGTTGTGAGACCTAGACTCCTCGAACGATTCTTTGGTGTAAGGTGATAAAGGATTGATCGCACATAATCGGTGCGATACAAAAGCCTTCGTGCGAGTCTCCACTGGGAGAACGCACAATTGCACACAGAGGCGTCGCGGGAGCGACGCCTCTTTTATTTTATTTACTTTCGTGTTTCTCTCTAAGCACTTTTATCTCATCTCGAAGTATTGCCGCAGTTTCAAAATCAAGTTCTTTCACAGCATCGTTCATTTGTTTTTCTTTTAGCTTAATCAATTTCTTGGGATTTTTTGCAAAAATCTTTTCATCCAACTCCAGCTCTTTTTTCACAGCTTTTTCATGAGCTGAATCCATCGCCTCTGTAATGTCTTTAATTTTTTTAATAATTGTTTTCGGAGTAATTTTATGTTTTTTGTTATACGCTTCTTGAACATCTCGTCTTCTGTTTGTTTCGTCTATCGCACGCTTCATCGAGCCAGTAATAGAATCCGCATACAAAATAACTCTTCCGTCCACGTTTCGAGCCGCGCGACCAATAGTCTGAATTAAAGAAGTTTCGCTTCGAAGAAAACCCTCTTTATCAGAATCTAATATTCCAATAAGAGAAACTTCTGGCAAGTCGAGCCCTTCTCGAAGCAAGTTCACCCCAACCAAAATATCAAATTCCCCTTTTCTAAATTGTGTCAAAATTTTAATTCTTTCAATCGTTTTAATATCTGAGTGAACATATTCAGCTTTTATTCCCTCGTTTTTTAAATAGTCAGACAAATCTTCTGCCATTTTTTTAGTCAAAGTTGTAGCAATAACTCTCCCACCCTTTTTTATTTCAGATTTTGCTTCACTGATAAAATCCTGAACCTGTCCAGAGTATTTTGTACCTTCAATCACAGGTCTGACTTCGAGTTTTGGATCGATAAGCCCAGTTGGACGCACAATTTGCTCAACAATTCGCTCGCTCATTTCTTTTTCTTTGTCAGATGGCGTCGCAGAAACATACAAGACAGATCCAACACGTGCGTCGAATTCTTCATAACGAAGAGGTCTGTTGTCTTTTGCAGATGGAAGACGAAAGCCATATTCAACCAAATTTTGTTTTCGAGATGCATCACCGGCGTACATAGCAGAGAGCTGTGGAAGTGTTACGTGCGACTCATCTATCACAGTCAGAAATTCCGGATTACCATTTTTATCATGCGGAAAATATGAAAGAAGAGTTTCTGGAGCTTCGCCAGGAGATTTCCCCGACAAGTGTCTTGAATAATTTTCGATACCCGAACAATACCCAACTTCTTTTATCAAAGCCAGATCATATCGTGTTCTTCTTTTTAATCTTTCAGCTTCAAGAACTTTTCCTTCTTTTTCCAAAACTTTCAATCTATCTTTAAGTTCAGCTTCGATAGAAGCTATTGCTTTTTCTTTTTTGTCATCGTTTGTTAAAAAGTGTTTTGCCGGGAAAACGAAAATGAATTCCGGTCTTTCTTCAATTTTTGAAGAAACAGGATCGATTTTAATAATTTCAGAAATAGAACTTCCTAAAAAATTTATTCGATACATATAGTTTTCAGAAATTGGCATAACCTCAACCATATTTCCGATAACTCGAAATTGTCCAGAAATCAAGTCTGAATTTGTTCTTTCATAATGAATACTTATAAGTCTTCGCATTAATTCGCTTCTTCCAATTTCACTTCCAACTTTTAACATCAAATTATTTTGTCTGTATTCTTCTGGAGAACCAAGTCCATAAATAGCAGAAACAGAGGCGACGATAATAACGTCGTCACGAGTTAAAAGTGATTGCGTCGAAGCGTGACGAAGTCTGTCGATTTCTTCGTTTATCTTTGCATCTTTTTCAATATATGTGTCGCTCGCAGCAATATATGCTTCTGGTTGGTAGTAGTCGTAATACGAGACGAAGTAGTGGACAGCATTGTCCGGGAAAAATTCTTTAAACTCCTGAGCAAGCTGGGCTGCTAGAGTTTTGTTGTGAGCAATAACAAGTGTCGGCTTCCCTATTTTCTCAATCACGTTTGCGACGGTAAAAGTCTTTCCAGATCCAGTCACACCAAGGAGGGTTTGCTTGCGCAAACCCTCCTTTATCCCAGAAACCAACCTTTTGATAGCTTCTGGCTGATCCCCGGCTGGCTTGTATTCAGATTGGAGTTTGAATTTCATAATTACACTTTACTTTTAAAACATAAT
>CAZOPP010000016.1:0-1823 GCA_964581875.1 uncultured Candidatus Saccharibacteria bacterium | reverse complement strand
TGTATTCAGATTGGAGTTTGAATTTCATAATTACACTTTACTTTTAAAACATAATAAAAACAAGGAGCACGGCCCTCCACCGTGATCCTTGTTTTTATTAAAATATATTCCTTATATTTTTTAAATTTTCCTCAACCCTAGATCTAAAATATTCCTCAATATTATTAAAAGAATCTTCTTTTGCCTTTAAATACAATTCTTTGTTTTTAAAAAAACTATATTTAGGGTCAAATCTTAACCTCCATTTAAATAACCCAATTTTTCTTAATTCATCTAAAGCCTCCCTAGTCTGAACAAGTGATCTTAAATATACCGAAATATTTATACCCAGCATATCTCTCTTAAGTAAGGTTATGTAATCATTTATATTATTTAAATACATTTCTTTTTGTACCTGAGGTGAATTTATTTTTTTTAAAGATAACTCTCTGTTTAAATCAATCGTGCTTTCAAATTGTCTTTTAAGATCATTTATAATATAAGGCATATTTCTAGACAACTGAAATGATTTAGCTAATTTATTTTCAATATAGCCGCTTTTTGTATTAATTTTATATATTTGCTCACTAAGTTGTGTAACCGGGAAAAGAGGAAAAAATGCAAAATCAATAGAGAAAGTATTTGAATCGTTATTTTTAATATTCTCAACTAATTTATTTAGTCTCTTATCTATAAAATCTGTAATATTTTTTTCTATCTCTAAAGTATCATTAATTTGATCAACTAAAATTTTTTCTAAGAAATAGAGATTATTAATATAATCTCTTCTTTGTCTATATTTTTCTGTAATCCACCAAAGAATAAATGGGGTAGCTGCTCCAATAAATGCACCAATTAAAGACTGCCACTTATATATTTTATAAAGATTTAAAATCATATTATGTAAATAATTATTTCTATTTATACCCCTTCAAAAAATCTTTTTTAAATTCTTGAAAGCGGTTTTCTAAAATTGCCATTCTGATATCCGCGACAAAATTAACGATAAAATAAACATTATGAACCGAAGCTAAAGTATTTGCCAAAATCTCTTTTGCATGGAAAAGATGTGCCAAATAAGCTTTTGTATAATTTTTACAAGTGTAGCATTTACAATCTGCTTCTATCGGAGAAAAATCTGTTCTGAATTTTGAGTTTGTTATATTTATATTTCCGTTTTTTGTGTAAAGAGATCCATTTCTTGCAATTCGTGTTGGCGCAACACAGTCGAAAAGGTCGCAACCGTTTTCAACTGCTTCTAAAATATCGAGCGGATCACCAATACCTAAAAGATGTCTTGGTTTTTCTTCAGGTAAAACTTTGTTAACCCAAGCCACGGCTGTTCCCATGTCATCTTTGTCAAAACTTCCGCCAATTCCAAAGCCGTCAAACATGCTTCCCTTTTCTGTTTTCATTTCTGACAAAACTTCTGCAGATTCTTTTCGCAGGTCTTCATGTCGCCCACCCTGAACAACACCAAAAAGTGCTTGAACATTTTCCGGATCTAATTTTTCATGAGCGTCCAAACACCGCTTTGCCCATCTGTGAGTTCTGTTCATCGCTTCTTTTTGATACTCGTGAGTTGCTTGCGGACTTGTGCATTCGTCGAAAGCGAAAATCATATCAGCGCCCAAATCCCATTGAATTTTCATTGAAGATTCTGGAGTGAACCTGTGAGAACTTCCGTCTAAGTGAGATTTGAAAGTTACACCTTCTTCGTCTATTTTTGCAAGTTTGGCGCTGTTGTCTGTTCCGCCGTCTTCTATTTTTTTCTTATCTTCGTCGCCAACTTTTGCAACCTTACTAACATGTTCTCCAAAAGCAGCGCCAAGAGAAAAAACTTG
>CAZOPP010000015.1:9340-11573 GCA_964581875.1 uncultured Candidatus Saccharibacteria bacterium | reverse complement strand
TGTTCGAGATGTTCCTTTGGAATTTAATTTTCCAGAAAAAAAATGGAAAGATGGAGTTTCTTTTGAAAACATTGAAAAGATTTGTCAGCGTTTTGAGTTTAGAAGTTTGCCGGCAAGATTTAGAAAAATTTTAACCGGCGAAGATGTGCCAGAAGAAAAACCAGAAGAAGTTTTAAATGTTCCTGAAGACGAACTTCGAAAAGTTTCTATTGCTCTTTGGCTTATCGATTCTGAAAAAACAAATCCAAAGCTAGAAGACATTTTAAATTTTGCAAAAACAAGAGATTTTGACGAAGCAAAAAAAGCTATTTGGAAAGAGGTGAAAAAAAGAAATCTTGAAAAAGTTTATGAAGAAATAGAAGCGCCGATTATTCCGGTTATTTCAAAAATGGAAAAAAGAGGCGTTTTGCTCGACGTTAAATATCTTAAAGATTTGGGTAAAAAATATCACAAAGATTTAGAAATTATTGAAAAAGAAATTTATAAATTGGCTGGTGAAGAATTTAATATAAAATCACCAAAACAGCTATCTCTTGTTTTGTTTGAAAAAATGGGCCTTCCAACAAAAGGAATTAAAAAGTCTGCAAGCGGAGGATATTCAACCGATATTTCTACTTTGGAAAAACTTGTAGATGAAAATAAAATAATCGAAAAAATAATTGAATTTCGTGAACTTCAAAAACTTCTTTCGACGTATATCGATGTTTTGCCGAGCTTGGTAAAAGAAGATGGAAGACTTCACGCCGACTTTATTCAACACGGTTCATCGACTGGAAGATTTTCTTCAAACAATCCAAATCTTCAAAATATTCCAACAAGAACTGACTTGGGACGAGTTATTAGAAATGCTTTTGTCGCAGAAAAAAAATGGAAGCTTGTTTCTTTTGACTATTCTCAAATCGAGCTTCGGATTGCGGCAATGTTCTCTGGCGACGAATACATGATAAAAACTTTTAACGAAGGTAAAGATATTCACAGTGCTGTTGCCGCAAAAGTTTTTAATGTTTCTCCAGATAAAGTTGATCGAGAAATGCGAAGAATGGCAAAGATTATAAACTTCGGAATTCTTTATGGAATGGGGGTTTTGGCCTTAAAGAAAAATATTGGAACTTCAAAAGAAGAGGCGCAAAAATTCTATGACGAATACTTTGAACAATTTAGTTCTATCAAAGATTATTTAGATGATACTAAAAATTTTGTTAGAAAATTTGGATACACTGAAACTTTGTTTAAACGTCGAAGATATTTTGGAGGAATAAATTCTAAGTTGCCATTTATTAGAGCGATGGCAGAGCGTATGGCTATCAATGCGCCGATTCAAGGAACTTCTGCAGATATTATAAAAATTGCGATGAAGATGGTGGACGAGTGGGTAGAAAAAGAAGGATTGTCTTTAAAAGTTTTTCCAATTTTGCAAATTCACGATGAACTTATTTACGAAGTCTCCGAAGACGTTGTCCAAAAAGTTGCGCCAGCGATTAGAGACATTATGGAGCATGTTTTGGAAAATTCTTTTATAAAATATAAGCCAGAAATTCCGCTTGATGTGAACTATATGGTTGGTGATAATTGGGGAGAGTTGAAGTAGTTAAAAGGGGCCGGCGCGAAGCGCCGGCCCCTTTTAACTACAAAAATTTGCTAGAATTTAAAATTTGATATAATTAACTTATGGAAAAAAATAGCGTTTCTCATTTAAGTTCTTATTCAATATCGGTTTTTGCACTTGGTCTTTTTGTTGGGGTTTTACTCGACATATTTTTCCCAATGAGATTTATGGCAGAACCTTTAAATCAATATATCGGACTTGCTCTGGTTGTTATGGCAACTCTTGTTATTTATTACGCTGAAAAACACGGGGAAGAGTATTCAAATAAAAGAAAATCAAATTCAATATCTTCATCAAACGAACTTCTAAATGGTCCTTACAAATATACAAGAAATCCAAAATACTTGGGTCTTAGCTTTCTTTTGATTGGTCTTGGGCTTATTTTAAATACACCTTTTATAATTGGAACATCAATAGTTTCAGGAATTATTGTAAATATTTACTTTATCGGCAGGGAAGAAGCGCTTCTTGAAGAAAGACACGGGGAAATTTACAAAGAATATAAAAGTAAAGTAAAAAAATGGCTTTAAAATAAGATGATATTTATTTATTCAGGGAAAAACTTTGAAAACAAAAAGAAAGCGTTTGAGTCAGATCTCAAGCGCTTTTCTGAATACGACAAGGTTT
>CAZOPP010000015.1:0-9240 GCA_964581875.1 uncultured Candidatus Saccharibacteria bacterium | reverse complement strand
AAAAAGAAAGCGTTTGAGTCAGATCTCAAGCGCTTTTCTGAATACGACAAGGTTTTTATGGACGAAACGAACTTTAGTTTTGGTGAATTTGAAAGCTATATCGAAAGTGTGAGTCTTTTTGGTAATAAAACGGCGATAATTCTAGATTCTGTTCTTGAAAAAGAAGAAAATCGGTCAAATATATTTAAAAAGATTAAAGAAGTTGAAGAATCTCAAAATATTTTTTTCTTTTTAGAGTCAAATGTTACAAAAACAGATTTAAAAACTATTGAAAAAAAGGTTGAAAATATTAAGTTTTTTGATCTTGTGGCGAAAAAAGAAGAAAAGTTCAATATTTTTAGCCTGACTGATGCATTTAGCGCTAGAAAGAAAAAAGAATGTTGGGTTTTATTTCAAAAGGCGTTGAAAAATAACGTTCCAGTGATGGATGTTGCCAATATTCTAATTTGGTCTATAAAAAATCTTATTTTAGTTAAAGGCAAATCTGGCTCAGCCGAAGATGTTAAAAAAACAGGACTAAATCCTTTTGTTTTTAAGAAAACGATTGCTTCTTCAAAAATTTGGGATGAAAAAAACCTTAAAAAAGCTTTGAAAGACTTGGTTTTTCTTTATCATGATGACCGAAGAGGAGAAAAGCTTGCAACAAATCTTGAGCTTTTTATTTTAAAGACTTTGTAATTAAAGATCTTTTATAAGATCGAGTCTTTCTTTAAAGGCTTCTATTTTTTGTCTATTTCTAGGTAGTAATTCAAATTTTTCTGAATCTATAACATCTTTTATTTCTACTATCTGTTCTCTAATTGAAGTTAAAAAACCTTGTAGGTATTCAAAATTACCATCTGTAAGAGCTAGTATCGTTGGACTTAATCTTTTATCAAAGAAGATGAGTCCATTATGTATAAAATTTCTTAGTTCAAAAAGATTAAGGCCATTAATAAAAATAATATCAGTAATTTTTTGATCTTTTAAAAAATCATTTATCATTTCTTCTCCAAGTTTACTCACCCTCTTTATTCTTCTAGATATTTCACTTGCTTTTTCTAGTATTTTTCTATATTCATCATCAAATAGTTCTGGATTTTCTTCTTTACGAATCCTATCTTCTAGAGCCGAAACAGCATCTTTCTTATATTCACTACTCTCAGTACATTTTTTAATAATCGGTTCCGGGTCAAAATCTCCCAGATTGAGGAAATTGCCATAATTTTTAAGTTCCGAACTTTCTTTTTTAGGTTTTTGTTCCATATATACTATTATAACTCATAAAAATCTTACCCAAAATCAACAAGACCCAACCAATGGGGTCGGGTCTTACATCTTTTTCATCTAAATTGTCGCCTAAAACGGCGTGTGACGAATGGTTACGTCTAGGAAAGAACAAAAATTTACTTCAAATGTACAAATCTACGATTATAAGTCCGTCGACTAGATTTATTAAGTTTTTGGCCGCTCCCCTGTGCGAAATTCTTCAGGCTTTTGTCGTTCGAAACTTCGTAAGAATGAGATGATACTTTTTTATATTGACCCTTAAAAGTGGGTGACTATGTATCTCTATGTGATTCTTCTAAATCTTCGAACACTTTTATTATAAATCTAAAAGACATAAAGGACAAAAATTATCTTGTGGATAACTTGTCTTTTATAAAGCCAATAAAAACACCCGCTTTACAGCAGGCGTTTTTTATTTCTCTCTTTGGTTGTTAGTTAAACCTCTTCTTGTTTATTATAAGCAATATTACAAAGAATAAAGCTGTAAGAGACATTACTGGAATATCAATATATCCGAATTTTGTGAAAAGTTCTTGAAGGCAAGATGGACCAACGGCAGAGCAATCAAAGACTTCACTGTTTGTTGTTCTCGAAAAAACGTGAAACAACGCGACAATAATCCCAAGAAAACTAAGTGTTTTGATATAAAGCCAAACATCGTTTCCTGTCTTTTTAACTAAAGCCACGATAGATATAACTGATATAGAGTAAATCGCTATTCTTTGATACCAGCAAAGTAGGCAAGGTAAGTATCCAATAACTTCAGAATAGAAAAGACTTGCAAGCATTGATCCGGTCATCACCAGAACTGTTAAAACAAGGGATTTTTCAGAAAACCAACGTGCTAAAGGTCCTTTGTCCTTTGTAAAAATCATTACAAGTATCAAAAGGGAAACAATTTGAACAAAAACTGTTCCGATACTAAGCACTGTGTTTGTTGTATTTGCTAAGTTTCCCATACTAGCTTATTGGTAGTTCAGAAGATGTTCCACTGTTTATTGTAGATTCTTCCATTACGTTATTCGGTAAAGTTGCCTCACAAGAAGTCTTTTCTGCCAATGTTTCTGGTGATTGTTCTCCAGTAAGTCTTGATCCATCAGCAAAAATCCAAGTTGGGTAGCTTTGAATTTCGTTGTCTATACAAACTTGTGTTTGCGCGTTTCCGTCTGGTGTGGAACATTCTGTATATGGAAGAAGTTTCTCAGATTTTCCAAACGCCTTCTTTTGATTATTACAATGCGGACACCAAAATGCACCGTAAAACTTTGCTCCAGCTTCTCCAAGACATGTTGCAAGTGCGTCGTATTGTCCAGGTTTCCCGGCTTCTTTGTTACTTGCAGTTTGTAGAATAATAAGTCCACCGATAACCGCAACCGCTATTATTACTATAGAAATTATTGTTTGTTTGTTCATTTATATAAAACTAAGTTGTTAATACTTTGATTTTATGGGTTTTTTAGGGTTTTTGCAAATAGGTTTGCAAGAAAGCCCCGAACTAGTCGGGGCTTTCGCTTTTGATGTTGTGTTGGGCGGTAATACCGCCGAGAAGTGGAACCAGGTTGCCGTTGTGGTCGATGCAATCGGAAGCGTAACCCATGCCGGCAAGTTCAGCGTAGCAGCTTACTGGAAACTTCCCGAGGTCTGTGCCAGGAACTTGGTACACCTGAGTTCTGCCCGCGCTTTTCTTGGAGCGACCTTCATTCTGAAGTGCGCGTACTAGAACACCCGACGCACCATGTTCTTCGGCGACAATTTCTGGGTCAACGGTTTGTGTTCCGTCATCCACCATTGAGATCACGAATGGAATACCGAGCTTCTTGGCTTTCTCGATAGCAGCTGGTGCGGTCTTTGCTGTTCCAGCGTTCAGACTGATTTCGACACGCTTCAAGCCAGGAACAATCGAGGCTTTCGTTGCGCACAGAACCGATACATCAATGCCTTTGTCTTGGCACATCTGCACCAGTTGAGGGAACACCGGCGAGAGGCCTGTTTCACCATTACTGGTGATGTAAACCTCCTTGTACTTGCCACTAAATTCGTTAGCAAGGTTGAAAACCTTCTCTGGGTTACCTTGGTTGTGTTCCGGTGTCCGGCAGATGATACATCCCAATGGACACAGTGCGGGGGTTTGGATGGAAAGAACTTCGTATTCCATGTTTTCGTTGTTTTAATTCAAGTCTATTGAGATTTCTAAAATCGTCAATTTTTATAAAACATAAATTAAATTTAAGTCAAAAAATACCTTTATTTGTAAACAAAATATGCTGTCAGACTATAATTGACAACAGTTAACCACTCTACTATAATAACCTTATGCTTGAACAGAAACTAAAAGAAATTGGCCTAACCGAAAAAGAGATTTCTGTTTATTTATCTGTTCTTCAGCACCAAAAGATACTTCCCGCTCGGGTCTCTACACTGACTTCCATAAATAGACCCACCGTTTACGCAGTGGCTAAAGAGCTCATGAAAAAGGGCTTGATTACCGAAGATAAAGCCGGAAAAACAATGTACCTCGTTTCCTTGGGAGAAAAATCTTTAGAAAACCTAGTTAAAAGCAAAGAAAGAAACTTAGAAAAACTGAAACAAGATTTGCCGAATATAATTTCTGACCTAGGAAGCTTGCCGAAACATGGAAAATATTCAATTCCAAAGATTCGTTTTATAGACGAAGCACACTTGCGAGATTTTCTAATCAACGAGTCAGACAAATGGGCAAAAAATGCATTGGATTCTGATAGTACTTGGTGGGGCTTTCAGGATCATACTTTACTTGAAAACTACCAAGATTGGGCGGATTATTTCTGGAATAGATTTTCTAAAAGTATCACACTAAATCTTTTGACCAATGAAAAACCGGTTGAAACGGAAGTTATGTCGAAAAAAACTTATAAAAATCAAAGGAAAACAAAGTACTGGAAGGAGAGTTTTGGTTTTACTGCAACCCATGTTGTTGTTGGTGATTACATACTTATGATTATGACCAGAGAGCGACCACATTATCTAATTGAAATTCATGATCGAGTGATGGCTGATAATTTGCGCAATCTATTCAAGGCAATTTGGAAAATAATTTAAATTTCAGTATCCAGTAAATTTTGAAGCCTGCACAATTAAGTAAAAAGAAAAACCATCAGTTGGTGGTTTTTCGTTTTGTCCTCTCGGTAGATCGGTCACGAGTTACTAAGCTTTTTTCTTCGACAAGCTTGAAAAAATCTAAGTACTCTCGACCCCGACTCGTCTGTCTCACGGTGTTCGACATGACTCCGTCTTTCGATTCCTAACTTAAGCAAAGCAGCTTGCTTACTCCGAGAGTTCAAAATAGCTTCGCAATTTTGTCCTCTCGGTAGGAATCGAACCTACGACCGTCTCCTTAAAAGGGAGCTGCTCTACCGACTGAGCTACGAGAGGATATTTAGTTTGCCGCGTTGTACGGAGCTCTTCCGACGAAACTTCATTTGGCGGAAGACGGTATTTTTACTTTAGATATCCAAAGTAAAAATACTATACGAATATACACAACTTTCATCTTTTGGTCAATTGGTGTAATATCTTTGCTATGGAAAGCCGTCAAAATATTTTAATTCTTCATGATATTCGAAGTGCTCAAAATGTGGGCGCGATTTTTCGTACGGCCGATGCCTGCTCTATCAGTAAGATAATTTTGTCAGGATATACTCCGACGCCACTCGACCGGTTTGGTAGAAAAAGAAGTGATATTGCAAAATCTGCTCTTGGTGCGGAAGAAAATATTAGCTGGGGATTTTCAGAAAATATTATAGAGACTTTAAAAAGTTTAAAAGCCAAAGGTTTTAAAATAATTTCTATTGAACAGTCAGAAAATTCTGTTGATTACAAAAAAGTAGAAATTTCTGACAAAAATATTTTTGTTGTGGGTAATGAAGTTTCTGGAGTTGAAAAAGAAATTTTAGAAATCTCTGACGTGGTGGCGGAAATTAAAATGTTGGGAGAAAAAGAATCTTTGAATGTTTCTGTGGCAACAGGCGTCGCTCTTTTTAGAATGCTCGAGATCTAACTTTAGTTTGGAGAAGCACTTTCTGTAGTGAACGATGGAGAGCCAACGCCTGTCGGCGCTCCTATGATGGGCGATGTTCCGCCGCCTCGTTCTGGTCCGCCGGTTAAAACCCAAAGAACAAAAAGTCCAAAGAAACAAATCAGAAACCATTTTAAAACATCTGTAAGCATAATTTTTTTTACTTAACTTTTTCTAAAGTCTGATGAACAGGGCAGAAGTGTGCGCTTCTTCCTCCGACAACTTTTCTTATTATAACACCAGGGCAACCTTTCTTTTTACAAGCCTCTTTGTTTTTCCCGTAAACGTTGTGCTTGTTTTGAAATTTTCCTTTTTCTCCAAAAATGTTTCGATAGTCGGACATTGAATCTCCGCCAAAATCAATTCCTTTTTCTAAAAGTGGTTTCATCGCGAGAAACATTTTCTTAAACTTTTTTTCAGGAATATTTTTAACCGGCTCTTCTGGGTGGATTTCTGCAATCCAAAGCATTTCATCTGAATATATATTTCCAATTCCTGTGACAAGGTTTTGATCCATCAAAATATTTTTAATTCTTCCGTTCGGTTTTCTTAAAATTGTTTCTTTAAAAGTTTTGTAATCGAGGTTTGGATTCAACGCGTCAATTCCTAGGTCTTTGGTATGTTTCGCAGTTTTATCACCTGTTTTTATAAGAGTAACTTTTCCAAATTTTCTTGAATCACAAAAAGCTAAGTTCTTTCTATTTTTAAAATGAATTAGAAAATGGATAAATCTGTTGTAGGGATCTTGGAGGGATTTTTGATTTTCTGGCCACCAAGTCCAGTTGTGGTGCTCGTGCCCATCCGATGTTTTCCCAGCTCTGTATTTCCCAAACAAAAGATGTCCGGTCATTTTCATGTGAATTAAAATTGTGAAACCGTTTGAAAGGTTTATAAAAATATTTTTTCCGTGACGCTCGGCTTTCAAAATTTTTGCTCCGACGACAGTTTTCTTGAACTTATTCCAAAAAGCAAGATTTTTTATCTCGTCTTTTCTCGCGTGATTTTTCTTGGGCAAATCACTCCAAACACTTGAAATAGTAAAACCTTTTACTGTTTGATTGAGTCCATTAACTGTTGTTTGCACCTCTGGTAGTTCTGGCATGGGTTAATTATATTTTTGAAAATTTAAATTGCAAAGGGGTGGACCGTATGGTCCACCCCTTTCAGCTTTTGGCTGATGATTACGGTGTCACGCCTTACGGCATGGATTGACCGCAATCTGCGGCCCTGGCTGGGCGCCTACTTCTTCTTCGCTTCGGAGTTCTTCTTGCTGCCTGCGTAATTCATTTTGGTTCCCGCGCAAAAGAGCTAACGGATTCATTTTCTATTATACAAAATTGAGTAGAATAATCAAGATTATTTCCCAAGCATCTTTAATGCTTCTTTTATTTTTTCGTTGGTTGAAAGAGATGAATCAATTTCTTTTATCGCATTTCTTGCTTCGTTTTGGCTGTAGCCGAGAGATTGAAGAGCCATGATAACATCGGCTTCTCCCTGAAGCGATCCAGATTCATCGTTGTGTCCCAATTTTGCAAGCTTGTCTTTTAGTTCAACGACAATTTTTTCTGCGGTCTTTTTTCCGATTCCAGAAACTTTTGTCATATACGACATGTCGCCAGTCGCGATAGCTTTTTTCAAAGTTTCCATTGGCGCGATTGAAAGTATTGAAAGTGCATTTTTGGGACCAATTCCAGAAACACTTATCAAAAGTTCAAAGAAATCTTTTTCGTCTATTGTTTCAAATCCGTAAAGGTCGAGCGCATTTTCTCGCACAGCCAAATATGTCCAAAGTGAAAAATTTTCTCCAACAGAAGGAGAGTTAGAAATTGTGCCAGTTGAAACAAAAAGAAGGTACCCAACACCGTTTGTTTCGATGACTAAAAACTTTGGACTTTTTTCTAAAATTTTTCCTGAGATGTGAGCGATCATTTTTATTAATTTAATTTGTAACTGTATTTTAGCATTTTTGGGTGGCTTAATCACACCCTTGTGTTTTTCCAAAATATCTAGTATTATGACGAAGTTCGTAACTAAGCGTGTCGCGCAAAATTACACAAATTAAATTTTTAAATTATGCCAATATCAGCATCAGCAAAAAAATCTCTTCGAGTTTCTCACCGAAAAAGAATTGTGAATGACCGAAGAAGAAAGACAATGAAAGAGTCTGTAAAAGAAATTTCTAAACTTGTAAAAGCAGGGAAGAAAGACGAAGCAAAAAAACTTCTTCCAAAAGCTTACAAAGCAATCGACAAAGCAAACAAAAGAGGAGTGATTGCAAAAAATACAGCATCGCGAAGAAAATCGACTCTATCGAAAATGACAAAATAAAACTAAAAAGCGCGGGCCGAAGGCCCGCGCTTTTTAAATTTATTTTTAATAATTAAGGTGTGTTATAATATTAATATGGAAGGTTTAAATACAAACAGTAAGCTAGAATTCAGGGTTGTTGGGTTAATAGAATCGTTAAATAATTTAAACGAAGCTTTTGAGGATCGTCATATTTATGAGGATAAATTAAAAGAAACAATAGATAGCTTTGAAAAATCTGTCACAGCCAAAACAAAAGAAGAAAGAATAGATCACTATAGACGTTTAAACCAAGGAAGAAGTTATCTTGGGGAAAAATTAAGAGGCGGAAAAGGTGGGCACGCTCTTGTAGAAAAAATGGATGAAGCTATTAGATTTATTGAAGAGAACTATGATATAGGTACAAAATAAAAATCCCGCAAGGGTTTTTTATTTTGTGCTCTCGGTAGGACGCTTCGCTATCTCACTCGTAAGCATAGCATACTTTTTAGAAGCCCACGGTTTCTAACACTCGCGTTGCTCGTTGTTTTCCTCCACGGGGAAACAAATGTTTCCCCGACCCCCTTCCTGTTCGATTCCTACCTCGAAAATATATTAAAAATTCCCAACAAGAAGTTGGAAATTTTTAACATTGTGCTCTCGGTAGGAATCGAACCTACATTTTAACTTCCGCAAAGTCATGTCCTATCCATTGAACGACGAGAGCTTACGGCGATAATACAATATTTTAGTTAAAAACAAAATACTCACATTTCGTGAGATTTTGCTAGAAACCAAGTCTGTCCATTACCTTGTGAGCAAATGATTCATGTATTTCTTCTTCGGGTAAAATTTCTGAAAGAATTGCGCGGATATATTCACCAGTGTCATCATCTTCAAAAGGCATTACCATAACAGGCATAAAAGTTTTATCTGATCTGATTAGAAGTCTTTTTTCGCCATCAAGTTCTTCCATCCAAAAAGAGAAAAGTCTGTCGAAAGGGTAAAGTCTTCCGTCAAAGATAATCCCGTTCACTGTTATTCTTTGTTTAATTCTTTGAGGTTTTGAAAGTCCGAAAAAGAACATCGCTGCCGCCGTTAAGACTATGAAAATTCCAAAAAGAAAATTTCCATAAATAAAAGTTGCTGCACTTCCAGCGATAGCGATAATTCCAACAGCCCAAAACCAGTCAGGTTTTCTTTTTTTGTCTTTATATTCAAATGCCTCCCATTCTATTAAGATATTATCTTTGTCCATTGCTAATATTTTATCAGATTAATAAAAAGACTGCGCATTCACACTTATTCTCTGTGTTGAAAACAAAAAACCGGACAAGCCGGTTTTTTGTTTGTTTTGCGGAGGCGGGGGGATTCGGGGCCAAGTTTCTAAGTAAATTATTTCGCAAGCTCATAATTTACAAAGAACTTCCTCCCCGGACTCGGCCACAGCTCGCTGTGCTCGCTGGCTTCGCGGCCTCCGTCTTTCGAACCCCACCCTTATCCGTAAAATAAAATCACCCAACACGGTTGTGTTGGGTTCATTTATTTTATGCGGAGGCGGGGGGATTCGAACTCCCGGACCGCGTTAACGGTCTCCTGTTTTCAAGACAGGTGCCTTCAACCACTCAGCC